>JAFMES010000144.1 GCA_017856605.1 Chitinophagaceae bacterium | reverse complement strand
AATAAAGAAGATATATCTGATATAGTTGCAACCTTTCAGCGACACGAGTATCACGTGCTTTATTATTATGGAGAGGAGTCGTATGACAACCAAATTCAGAAAAACCTGGATCATCTCCTGAACTACCTGAGTATCTAGTTCCTTGTTATTTGCAGATTACGGCAGTAGTTTTAAGTAAATTGCCGTTATGGGATTTATGCGTTTGCTACTGATTGTTGTGGGACTGTCCATGCTGACTTCTTGGGCATGGTCGCAACAGCAGCAGGAAGCCATGAATCAAACCGATCCGCTTCTTCAGCATTCCCATGCTGTTGTTCGCAACATTCTCATCAACGGAAATAAAAAAACAAAGCGTTATATCGTTGCTCGGGAGATCACGTTTGAAAAAGATTCATCCTACTCCGTTGCAGATATTTTAAGGGGAATTCAGACGAGTCGACAAAACCTAATGAATACCGCCCTGTTTGTAGATGCAACAGTCAATTACATCAACTGGCAAAATGATTCGTTGGATATCAACGCAGAAGTAAAAGAACGCTGGTACATTTTTCCCTTGCCTTATTTAAAGCCGGTTGATAGAAATCTCAACGTATGGCTAAAAGATTATAACCTGAGCCTGGATCGGGTCAACTATGGTATGAAATTGATTGTTCAAAATGTAACAGGAAGAAACGACCGACTGAATGCATGGCTGATTGGCGGTTACACCGAGCGATTTGCATTGCGTTACTACAATCCATTTTCTGATAATTCATTGCGCCATGGCTGGGGAATTGATTTATCGTATTCGCGCAATCGGGAAATCAATTACAATACCCTGAATAATCGACAAGTCTTTTACAAAGACCCTTCTCAGTTCTTGAGGAAGCAATATTATTTCGGGGGACTCTATTCTTACCGGAAAGGTTCGGTAGTAAGGCATTACCTCAGAGCAGGCGTGCAAGGCGAAGAAGTAGCAGACACCATAGTGAAAATGAATCCAAACTATTTGGGTTCTGGTCAGAAAACGGTTGCCTATCCTGAAATCCGATATACCTATCAGTATTTTGATCTCAACTACATTCCTTATCCCACACGCGGGTCGTCTGTTGAGATTGATTTGTTGAGAAGAGGGTTTGGAGGCAAGACGGATCTCACACAACTCCAATTGAGGTATGGTCAGTACTTCCCATTGCCAAAAAAGTTCTATGTCGCTATAAATGCAGAGGCAAATCTCAAACTTCCATTTGATCAACCTTTTTTTAATCAGCAGTTTCTCGGTTATTACGAATCTTTTCTACGCGGTATGGAATATTATGTAGTGGATGGTGTTGCCGGTGGATTTTTGCGCAACACCGTAGGGAAAGAGATAATCAAGTATGAGTTGAATACAGGACTTCGTTCAAAGGCTTACGGAAAGATCCCGTTTCGGATTTACATCAAAGGATATGCCGATATGGGGTATGTCTATAATAAAAACAATATCAATGTCAATCCATTGAACAACAAGTTCTTGTACAGCGGCGGATTAGGAATAGACATTGTCACCATTTATGATGTGGTACTTCGATTTGAATATTCAATCAATCAACGTGGCGAGCGAGGCTTTTTCATCCACAGAGGGGAAGTCAGGAATTAGTACCTTTACTCAAACCCTGAAATGAAAGTAGCCATATACAGTCGCGGGGGAACCACCATTCAGTCGCAGGACCTATCCGGTTTGCTGGACCTTCTAAAGAAAGCAGACATACAGCCCATGGTGGTAAAAAGCTTGCGTGAACAATTTGCAGACCCAACACAAGACCTTCCAGTTTTTTCACATGCTTCCGATTTAGGAGATGATGTAGAAGCCCTGATTTCGATGGGCGGGGATGGCACCTTGTTAGATACCGTTTGTATTGTGCGAGATAAACAGATACCGGTATTGGGTATCAATTATGGTCGTTTGGGATTTTTGGCAAGTCTCGGAAAGGAAAATGCTGAAGAGGCGGTTCAAGCATTAAAGGAAAGAACCTATGTGTTGGATAAAAGGGGACTCATCCACTTGGATGCCAATGTTCCTTTGTTCGGTGAGGAGCCATTTGCACTCAATGAATTTGTGATCCATAAGCGGGAGTTTTCTCCCATGATCAAGATCCATACGTATTTGAATGGCGACTTTCTCAATACCTTTTGGGCTGATGGATTGATTGTAGCTACCCCCACTGGCTCTACCGGATATTCACTGAGTTGCAATGGTCCCGTTGTGTTTCCAGACAGCGAAAGTTTTGTCATCACCCCAATTGCACCACACAACCTCAATATTCGCCCCATCGTTGTTCCCAATCACAACGTAATTTCATTTGAAGTTGAAGGACGTGTCGATGATTTTATTTGTACACTTGATTCGCGCAAAGAGGTAGTTTCAAGGAACATACAACTTGCCGTAAAAAAAGAAAACTTTTGCTTTCAGCTGGTGCGGTTGAACGAGAACAACTTTTTGCGTACCCTTAGAGAAAAGTTAACATGGGGATTTGATACCCGAAATAGATAAAAGCTGTATTATCTTTGAACCATGGTATCCCTTAGGTTTTACCTTACCGTACTGCTAGGAAGTTTTTATATGATTTCCATTGCGCAACCCAATTCCATTGTGCATGAAGGAGAGATTGGTTTCAGCATAGGGGGAGCTCATTATTTTGGCGACCTCAACACGCGAACTGCGTTAAATCGTCCCAAGATTGCAGCAGGAATTTTTTTAAGAAAACAATTCGGTAATTATGTGGCACTGCGCCTCAGTGGAAACATTGCCCGATTAGGTTATGCCGATCGTTACAACACCAATGACTTTCAACGTCAGCGCAACCTGAGTTTCAATACAACGATTACGGAAGTTGCATTGAGGGGCGATTTCAATTTTTTCAAGTACATACCGGGAAGCACCAACGATCGATTTACACCCTATTTCACACTGGGGGTGGGCACGTTTGGATTTGCGCCTTATGCACTCCTAGAAGGAGATCCCACTAAATACTCACTTCGGGATTTGCAAACAGAAGGACAGGCAAATCCCTATGCGACTACTGCATTTTGTTTTCCTGTAGGAATTGGTGTCAAATACAATATCCGAAATAACATCAACGTGGGATTTGAGGTTACGCACCGCAATACCACAACCGATTACCTGGATGATGTGAGTACGGCTTACTATGGCGATGCAAACTTTACACCCGGAACTCCTGCATATCGCTTGCAGGACCGTTCATTAACCGTTCCCAGGCTAGGCACTGCCGGTAAGCAGCGGGGTTTTAGTCAACAAAAGGACCAATACATCTTCGCCGAATTCACTGTGTCGTTTTCGTTCAATTCCTACAAGTGTGCAGTCCCTGAGTAGGATTGTCGCCCTTCTCCTCCCCAAAAAAGGTTAGTTTTGCAGTATGTCTCTCAAAGAACAGATCCATAGCGATCGTATTCCGCAACACATTGCCATCATCATGGACGGCAACGGACGCTGGGCCCAAGAACAAGGTCAAGATCGTCTGTTTGGTCATTACCATGGAGTGGCCAGTGTACGTGATATTGTTGAGGGATGTTCTGAACTTGGAGTAGGCTATCTCACGCTCTATGCGTTTTCTACTGAGAATTGGGACCGACCAGAACACGAGGTAACCGGCTTGATGGAGCTCCTGGTAGAGACCATCCGAAAAGAAGTGCCTATCTTAAAAAAGAATAACATTCGCATGCATGCGATTGGGGCATTAACCATGCTCCCTCCAAAGGCAAGAATGGCGTTGCAGGAAGCAATCGATATGACAGCTGAAAATACCGGCCTCAATCTCATTATGGCTTTGAGCTATAGCTCTCGCTGGGAACTGGTAGAAGCTGTTCGAAAGATCGCCCTGGATGTTAGTAATGGAGTACTTCAACCCGATCAAATTGACCAGGAAACGGTTCAGCAATACCTGGCCACCAGCCAATTCCCCGACCCTGAGCTGATGATCCGAACCAGTGGCGAATACCGCATCAGTAATTTCCTGTTGTACCAGCTTGCCTACGCTGAGTTGTACTTTACCCAAACCCGCTGGCCGGACTTCCGAAAAGAGAACCTCTATGAGGCCATCATCGACTACCAAAATCGAGAGCGCAGATTCGGGAAAACCAGCGCTCAACTGAATGAGGCTTTAACAAAGAATTAGACAAAAAGCGGTTATTTTGCCGTGCCAAACCAACTTCTGGATGACGAGGATCTGTACGCTCTTTTTTTTAGTGGTTCTTTATTTGATTCCAGGCAGTGTGGTGGCCCAAAACGATACCCTTCCGGGTGCTTCTGTGGACCCGGCACTGATGGGATTATACAATGCAAAATACCCTAAGAAATACATCATTGCTGACATACAAGTTAAAGGCAACAAGGCCTTTGATCCTGCTATAGTTATCTCAGTATCAGGACTTTCTGTAGGGGATGAAGTAACCATACCGGGAGGCGACAACTTCTCCAAGGCGATCAATAAGCTCTGGTCGCAAAACATGTTCACCAACATCAACATTTACATCACCAAACTGGAAGGTGATAATATTTGGATTGAGATCGATGCTCTGGAACGCCCCATGCTCTCAGATTTTAAGTTCAAAGGGGTAAGGAAAACAGAGTCTGATGAACTAAAAGATAAAGTCGGGTTGTTCAAATCGCGCGTGGTAACCGACAACATGCGATTGACAGCCAAGGAAAACATCATTAAGTATTACACAGAAAAGGGATTTAAAGGCGCAACCGTGAACATCGAAGAAATCCCTGATCCCGCTGCGGCAGGAAAAGTAATTCTGAATTTCAATATCGTAAAGGGAGATAAGGTGCGAATTGCCGATATCCATTTTTTTGGAAACGTTGCGGCCAAGCAATTGCAGTTGAAGCGAAAGATGAAGGGTACAAAAGAAGAAACGCGCATCACCCTGTATAAAGATACCATCATTAGTCCCTATGGTATTGTTCCTCACCTCAGTCCCAAAGAATTTGTAGAAGAAGTGGATTATCTGAAACCATCCAAGATCAGGGACTACCTCGATCCATGGTTTCGTTTTAAGATGTTCTCATCTGCAAAATTCAACGATAAGAAGTACGTAGAGGACAAAGAAAAAATTCTGGAGTACTACAATTCACTTGGATTTCGGGATGCCGTTATCGAAGCAGATACGCAGTACTATGATCGGCATAACCGATTGAATGTGTCCCTGAAGGTGAACGAAGGAAAAAAATATTATTTCGGGAACATGACTTGGAAAGGAAATACCAAGTACCCGGACAGTTTGCTTTCTATGTTACTGGGCATTAAAAAAGGAGATACGTACAATCTCGAAGTCCTGAATAAAAAACTGGGTAAGCAACTTTCTCCCGAAGGCGGTGATGTGAGCTCGCTGTACATGGATGATGGATACCTCTTTTTCCAGATTAATCCGGTTGAAACTTCTGTTTACAACGACACCATTGATCACGAGATCCGCATCACAGAAGGTCCCCAAGCCACCATCAAGAATGTAAATATTGATGG
>JAFMES010000143.1 GCA_017856605.1 Chitinophagaceae bacterium | reverse complement strand
AACAAACATTTAGTAAAAATACATCAACCTCACACAGTTTCATTATATGAACTAACGGGAGGATTTCTGATCTTGACGTTTATCCTTCCTTTCTATCTACCTGCCATTGGAGTTCAATTTACACTACCAACTTGGTCAGATTTGTTTTGGTTGCTCTTCTTGAGTCTGTTTTGTACCGTTCTTGCGTTGTCTCTTTCAGTAAGTGCACTAAAACACTTAACATCATTTACGATTAATCTGAGTTATAACCTGGAACTTGTTTATGGAATGGTACTTGCATTTTTGATTTACCATGAGCACCAATCACTTGGATTTTCTTTTTATACTGGTCTTTCCATTATTGTTTTAACGGTTGTTGTTCAGACCCTTCGGGTGTATCGAGTCAGAAGGAATGTTTCCATTTCCGGTTAATTGCTGCGCTTTTACTAATTTCAATCAAAATCATTTCGATGAGGACTTGTTTTATCTTCTTAGGTACGATTTATTTCATGCTGAATGCCATTTCATTGCATGCTCAGAAAAAACCATTGGATCATTCTGTATACGATGGTTGGCAATCACTTGGGGAACGAAAAATTTCTCCTAATGGACAGTGGATAGCCTACACCATTGAGGTACAAGAGGGTGACGGTAATTTGGTTGTTCAACGATTTGACTCCAGTTATCAGTTGATTTTCCCAAGGGGGTATGGTTTGGATTTCACCAATGATAGCAAGCACCTACTTTTTAAGATAAAAGCAAAATACGCTGATATACGATCAGCCAGAATCAAAAAGGTTAAACCTGATGAATTTCCAAAAGACTCTCTAGGCATCATCAATTTAATTACACTTGCCATTGAAAAAGTCCCCAATGTACTAACCTTCAAGCTCCCAAAGGATTCCAGTGGGGTATATGCCTATCATTCAAGTAAATCAACCGATACGTTAGTTCGTGTTTTAAGTGACTCGGTATTAATAAAGAAAGACACTTCCAAAAAATCAATACCGCAGATCATTGAACAAGTACCTGACCCTGAGCAAAAACGAAAGCTTTCGCCAAAGAAAAAAAATGATGAGTCTGAATCTGATATTGAACTGGATGCCGATGAGCCGGGAACCCCAGGTGCCAGTGTACCAGAAGGAACGGATCTGGTTATTGTCGACTACCTACATGGAATAAAGAAAACATATCCACTTGTTAGCGATTACTTATGGAGTGATAATGGAAAAATTCTCTTACTGGAAACTACCACAGCAAAACGAAATACAACCTTAAAGCCCAGTGTCTTGATTTGGCGAGCGGCTGAAAATAGAATTGATACGCTATTAGTAGGAGGAAATGATTTTCGTGGATTTACCATTGATAAAAATGGCTATCAGGTTGCATTTCTTGCAGAAAGAGATAGCGCATTCAAATCCACGCAGAAGTTTTATAAGGTATGGTACTGGAAAAACGGTGATCCCAGTGCGAGGATACTGGTGGATCGCTATTCTAAAGGAATGAATATTAATTGGGTCATCAGTCAGGATTTCTTACCCTATTTCAGTAAATCGGGACAACGTTTGTTCTTGGGGACTGCACCGGCCAAACCTGTTCGTGATACCTCATTAATCGATATTGATTTGGTAAAACTGGATGTATGGCATTATAATGATGAGTATTTACAGCCATATCAACTGCGAAATCTCGATCAAGAAAATAAACGTTCGTATTTGGCACTGGTTGAAACTGCTTCCGGAAATTTTCGGCAGTTGGCAGATACAGACATGCCTCAGCTCATGGTATCAAACGAGGGAGACGGTCATCAGTTTCTGGGCGTAAGCGATAAGCTATATCGAAAATCCATGCAGTGGGAAGGAGGTACACGTAAAGATATTTTCTCTGTTGATCCTCACACGGGGAAACGAACACTGATCATCAAAGCGCTTGATGGGATGCCCATGATATCTCCGAATGCCCGATATATATATTGGTACGATATGGAAAAGCGTCATTATGCTGTGCGAGTGGGTGAACGCAATCTTCCCATCAGTACTGGAATCAAGACCAAGTTATATGACGAGGAGTACGATATGCCTTCAGAGCCAACACCATACGGTGTTATGAGATGGCTTGAAAACGATTCTCTTTTGTTTGTTTATGATCGATACGATATTTGGCAATTGGATCCTCAAGGAAAAAAGATACCCATGAACCTGACTAAAGGAGAGGGTAGAAAAAATCATATTTCGTACCGCTGGGTCAATACCGATCCTGCCGTTAATTATCTAAAGCAGGATCAAGTTATTTATCTGCGACAATTCAACGAAAAGAATAAATTTTCAGGTTTTGCGCAAATGAATATTGGAGTTCCAGGCATACCTGAATCATTACAGATGGGTTCGGTTTCAGTTGGGGGACTGGTTAAGGCAAAACAAGCCAATTCATTCCTCTACACCCGTGAACGATTTGATTCTTCTGCAGCAGTCTATTGTTCATATGATTTGGTATCGGGTCGCCGCATGAGTACTATCAATACTCAGCAAGCCAATTATAATTGGATGACGGCTGAGTTAGTTGAATGGAAGGCCTATGATGGAAAAATAGCAACAGGGATTGTTTACAAGCCAGAGGATTTCGATCCAAAAAGAAAATACCCAATGATTGCCTATTTCTATGAAACCTTATCGGATGGTTTGTTTAATTATCTCGCACCTGCACCAACACCAAGTCGTCTCAACATACCATTTTTTGTTAGCCGTGGATACATTGTACTCGCGCCTGATATACGCTACCAAAAAGGTTATCCCGGTAAAGCTGCTTACGATTATGTAGTTAGCGGCGCAAGAGCATTGGTCAAGAAAGGGTGGGTTGACAGTACAAAAATGGGCATTCAAGGTCAGAGTTGGGGTGGATATCAGGTAGCTCATATCATAACACGAACAACACTTTTTGCTGCTGCATGGGCAGGTGCACCTGTGGCCAATATGACCAGTGCGTACGGAGGTATTCGTTGGGAAAGTGGAATGAATCGGCAATTCCAATACGAGAAAAGTCAAAGTCGAATTGGTGCCACGCTCTGGGAAAAACCTCAGTTGTACATCGAGAATTCCCCTCTCTTCCACTTGAAAGCAGTAAAAACTCCTTTGGTAATCATGGCCAATGATAACGATGGTGCAGTACCCTGGTATCAGGGAATTGAAATGTTCACTGCCATGCGCAGGTTAAATAAACCTGTCTGGATGCTCAACTACAATGGAGAGGCCCATAATCTTGTGGAGCGAAAAAACAGAAAGGATATTCAAATTCGGGAGCAACAGTTTTTTGATTGGTTACTCAAGGGCGAAAAACCAAGTACCTGGTTGAAATATGGAGTACCAGCTATTGAAAAGGGAAGGAATTGGGGGTTTGAGACCGTCCTGGATTAGAGGTTAAATACTTCTATCGCTTGCAAATGATTCGAGTGTTTTTACAAACTCAGTTAGGAAACTAGCGCCCATTGCACCATCTATGATGCGGTGGTCATAAGACATGGATACGAACATCATATGTCGTATTGCTATACTGTCGCCTTTTTCTGATTCCACCACGATGGGTTTCTTTTTGATAGCGCCTGTTGCTAGTATTGCAACCTGTGGTTGATTGATGATGGGAGTCCCCATCAAGCTACCAAAGGTTCCTACATTGGTAAATGTAAAGGTGCCATCTTGTGTATCTGAGGGTTGTAATTTGCCTGTTCTTGCGTTATTGGCCAGACGATTTACTTGCTTGGTGAGTCCAATTAAATTGAAATGATCGGCCCCTTTCAATACAGGTACAATTAGATTTCCACTCGGTAATGCAGTGGCCATTCCAATGTTGATGTCTTTTTTAATGATGATCTTGTCTCCTTGCACACTGGCATTTAGCATCGGAAATTTTCGAAGACATGCTACAATTGCTTCAATGAAAATTGGAGTGAGTGTAATTTTTTCTCCTTCTCGTTTTTCAAAATCATTCTTGACCTTATTCCTCCACAGCACAATGTTGGTCACATCCGCTTCTGAGAAACTTGTAACGTGGGCACTGGTGGACTTGCTGCGGGTCATGTGCTCCGAAATCAATCTTCTCATTCGGTCCATTTCGATTACCTCTACGTTTCCAGTGATGGAAGGTTCAACCGATGGAATTGGAGTGGAAGGAGGAGCAGTATAGACCTGCTGAACAGGTTCCTGTGGTGCAGAATACGCAGAAGGAATAGCTGCAGGGGCAGGTGCTGCATGGCGATCTTCTACATATTTTAAAATGTCTTTTTTGGTTACCCTTCCATCATTACCAGAGCCAGTAATTTTTTCTAATTCAGCTAGAGGGATACCTTCTCTTGAGGCAATGTTCATCACCAATGGAGAATAAAATCTACCATTTTCGCTTTTGGATACTTGCTCAAATGATGAAGGTAGGTAAGGAACAGCTGCGCCATTTCCATTTGAGTTGGTTGATTGCAACGGAGTTGCTTGAGGAATAGCAACAGGTACAACTGGTTCGGAAATCAATGGTTCTGAAGCGACGGATTGAGCTGTACGGATACGTGCAATGATTGATCCTATCGGTATAACGTCATTTTCCTTGCATAAAATTTCCTCTAAAATTCCTTCAGCTGTGGAGGGGACTTCGCTGTCGACTTTGTCCGTTGCAATGTCCAGTAACGTCTCGTCTAATTTCACGGCATCGCCCACCTTCTTATGCCACTTTAAAACAGTGGCCTCCATTATGCTCTCTCCGAGCTTGGGCATGATGATATCTACTACCGCCATATTTTGGGTGCGAAATCTATGTAAAATTACCTCAATTATGGGGTTTCATCCGATTGGAAGGCAATAACTTATCCAATATTTTTCCTCAAAAAATCGAGTGCATGAGCGGCAGATAATTCTATGTTTCTTTTTCTGTCAAAGCGAAATTGGAAGGAAGTGCTGAAGGTTCCCTTAGCACTACTGCAAGCGACCCAAACCAGTCCTACAGGTTTATTGGGTGTTTCGCCAGTGGGGCCCATTATTCCAGAAGTAGCAAGTCCGTAATCAGCTCCTGTGATAACACGAACTCCTTCAGCCATCTCGCATACAGTTTCCTTACTCACGGCTCCATGCGATGCTAGGGTAGATTCGTCTACCTTCAAAATTGACATCTTTGCTTCATTGGAGTAACTCACTGCACCACCCAAGAAAAAAGAACTGCTTCCAGGAATCATCGTAATCAGATGAGCAATATACCCTCCGGTGCAGCTTTCTGCTGTTGCTAACGTTTTACCAGCTGATTTCAATTTGTCGGCAATTGCTTCTTGAAGTGATATATCCTTGTTGATCACCATGAATTCCTTTACCAAGGATTGCAACTGTTGAAATGTGTTTTCTAAAACGGAAATGGGAGTAGCAGTGTTCAGCAAACTAAGGCGTAAGCGAACCATTCCATAATTAGGCAAATACGCTAGCTTAATATGGGGTGGAAGTGAGTTTTCGAATTCAACCAGTTTTTCTGCCAGAAAAGATTCACCGATTCCAGCCGTCAAAAGAG
>JAFMES010000142.1 GCA_017856605.1 Chitinophagaceae bacterium | reverse complement strand
TGAAAAAGAAAAAATTCAACTCTTGAGGGGCCCATATGGTCCCTATATAAAGAAGGGGTTGCGCAACTTCCCTATTCCAAAAGAAAATCACGATCGGGTAAATGACCTGACCCTTGAGGAAGTGCAAGCCATGATTGAGCATGCCATTGCAAATCCTTCAAAAGGCAAACGAAGAGCTGTTAAGAAATCTTCTTAATTTGGTTGCTGATGAGCAAGCATTCAGAAATCAAGGCACTACTGGAATTGATTGAAGATCCAGATCAGGTGGTCTTTGAATCCATTACCCAAAAATTCATTGATTTTGGTGATGAAGTGGTTCCAGCCCTGGAGGACTACCGCTATGTTTCAGACGATGAAGAGCTGGTAAAAAAAATCACTCATATTTTGTCCAGCATTGCAGTTGGAAAACTGGAACGCGCACTGGAGTTCTGGAAATCAGGAGAAGAACACTCTACCCTTGAGGCCTCGATGATCATCTCGGATTACCTGAATAGAGAAAATGATAAAAATGCATTCATTCAGGAGATTGAAAAGATGCGAAAAAGCATCTGGTTGGAATTAAACGACTATTTGACTCCATTAGAGGAAATCAATATTTTCAATAAGGTCATATTGGGAAACTATAAACTAAGAGGAGAAGATACTCAGTATGAACAACCAGCGCACTTCGATACGATGCATTTAATGGAGCATAAGTCTGGGAATACTTACCCCATGGCATCCATCTACCTGACCATGGGTGAAATGCTGGGATTACCGATTCGTCCGGCGAATATTCCTAAACAAAACCTTTTGTGCTATGTGAATGAAGAAGCATACATAAAAGAGGATGAGGAGGATGAAGTCATTTTCTTCATAGACCCCTTAAATGGTCAAGTTTACTCGGTGTTGGATGTTGAGAAATACTTGAAAAAAATCGATTATATACCGCATCCAATGACAATGAAGGCTTCCCCTACGTTGGATTTTGTCAAAAATTGGTTGTTTGAAATTGCGAAAATGGAAAAAGCAAGCGGCCGCATCCATTCCCAAAAGGAAATAAATCGCATTGCCGGGGGACTCGACAGCGAATGGTGAAGGTTTTTGCGACTAAAATCATCTATATTGCTGGTTATTGACCCAAAAATCAGCTTAGTTTAGAACAATATGAAAAAGATCATATTAGCACTTCCATTTTTTTTAGTCATTTTTTCCTGTAAAGAGCAGAAATTCAATCAAAAAACCACGGAATCCGGCAAGATGGGTCCCCTCAATGTTGAGGGTCTGGTCATCCAACCAGCTACGGTATCGGATGTAGTTGAAGTGGCCGGAAATATTCTACCATTCGAAATCACCGAAATACGCCCAGAAATATCTGGAAGAGTAACGAATATCCTTTTCAAAGAAGGTTCTAGCGTGGAATCAAAAGCTCTTCTGGTGAAGTTATTTGATGGTGATCTCCAAGCGCAATTGAGAAAATTGGAGGTTCAATTGCAGATAGCAGAAAAAACAGAAGAACGGGAGCGAGAGCTACTCAAGATCAATGGCATCAGTCAACAAGATTACGATCTTAGTCTACTGCAGGTGAATAACATTAAAGCCGATATAGAACTGACAAAAGTCGCCATTTCCAAAACTGAAATCCGCGCTCCTTATAGCGGTAGAATCGGTTTAAGAAACATCAGCCTCGGCGCCTATGTTACTCCGTCCAATATCATAACATCGATCAGTCAGGTCAACTTAAAAAAAATCAGCTTCAGTATTCCAGAAAAATACAGCTCAGCCATCCGTCCCAATATGAATGTTGAATTCACAATTGCGGGAAGTGCTGATACGTTCACAGCCAGCGTTCTTGCTTCAGAAACGACAATAGAATCGGAAACCAGAAATTTAAAGGTGCTTGCAACGGTAAAGGACGGAAGCAACGCATTAGTACCCGGAAGTTTTGCAAAGGTCAAATTGATCATGGGAACAAACAATGCAGCCGTTAGCATCCCATCGATGGCCATTATACCCAGTGCCCGATCAAAACAAGTAATTGTGTACCGGGACAGCCTACCTGTGTTCATCGATGTAACTACTGGTATCAGAAGTGAGGACAATGTACAAATTACCAGTGGGCTCTCAGTGGGTGATACGATAGTCACCACAGGCTTATTGTTTATCCGTAAAGATTCGAAATTGAAGCTGTCCAAGGTCCAATAAGAACATTTTCAACCGGCAAAGATGAATCTATCAGAACTCAGCATAAAACGTCCCGTATTCGCAGTAGTCTGCAGCATCGTAATCATCATTTTTGGTGCAATAGGATTTTCGTTTTTGGGAGTAAGAGAGTACCCGGCAATTGATCCGCCTGTTGTCAATGTGCGAGCATCCTATGTGGGTGCCAATGCAGAGATCATCGAGCAACAAGTCACAGAACCTCTGGAAAAAGCAGTCAACGGTGTAGAAGGAGTTAAAAACATCACCTCATCCAGCTCTCAAGGCAGTTGCAATATTACAGTTGAATTTGAACTGGGAGTCGATTTGGAACGTGCCGCAAATGATGTACGTGAAAAAGTTTCACA
Source organism: Chitinophagaceae bacterium (assembly GCA_017856605.1). Classification (GTDB taxonomy): domain Bacteria; phylum Bacteroidota; class Bacteroidia; order Chitinophagales; family Chitinophagaceae; genus Pollutibacter. The sequence continues at coordinate 3,039 of JAFMES010000142.1, read as the reverse complement.
AGTAAGTGGCCAACTTCCCCAAGATTTAGATGCACCTCCTACAGTTGCAAAACAAGATTCCGATTCTGAGCCGATCATTTTCATGCAGATGCAAAGCAATAGACGGACCTACTTGGATCTGTCTGACTTAGCTGAAAATATTGTACAAGAACGGTTGCAAACCATTGCTGGGGTAAGCAGTGTTAACGTTTTCGGTCAGCGTCCTGCAATGCGAATATGGTTTGACCCGGTTCGATTGTCTGCTTACCAATTAACAATCCAAGACGTAAAATCTGCCTTAGATCGAGAGAACATTGAATTGCCCGGAGGGAAAGTCCGAGGAAATACCACCGAGATGACGGTAAAAGCCTACGGCAAGCTTACTACCGAAGAAGACTTTAACAACCTGATCGTCCGACAAACAGAAGGAAATGTAATCCGACTTAAAGACGTAGGGTATGCCATTATGGGTCCGGAAAACGAGGAATCTGCTACCCGAAAAAATAATGTTCGTTCTGTCAACTTGGGAATTGTAGCTCAGCCTGGATCCAATCAGGTTGCAATTGCAGATGAAATATATAAACGACTGGAAATCATAAAAAAAGATCTTCCACCTGATATTATACTTGAGATAGGATTTGACAAAACCTTGTTTGTTAGAAAGGCTATTGAAGAGGTGGAAGAAACACTGATCATTGCCATTTTGTTGGTCGTCATTATCATTTACCTGTTTTTCAGAGAATGGTCAATTGCATTTCGACCACTGATCGACATTCCCGTTGCCTTAGTAGGTGCATTCTTCATCATGTACGTGGCAGGGTTTTCGATCAACGTATTGACACTGCTTTCGTTGGTGTTGGCCACTGGCCTTGTTGTGGACGATGGTATTGTGGTGACGGAAAACATCTATAAAAAGATCGAACAGGGAATGGATAAATGGAGGGCAGCAAGAGAAGGATCGAAAGAGATCTTCTTTGCCGTTATCTCCACCTCCCTGACCCTTGCAATTGTTTTCTTACCCATTATTTTTCTGGAGGGCTTTGTTGGTCGATTGTTCCGAGAGTTTGGTATCGTAGTTGCAGGTGCAGTTCTAATTTCTGCGTTTGTATCGCTCTCCTTGACCCCAGTGTTAAATATTTATTTGACCAAAAAGAACGTCCACAAGCACTCCTGGTTTTACACCAAAACCGAGCCGTTCTACAATGGTATGGAAAGCGGATATAAGCGATTGCTGCAAGCATTTATGCACCGTAAATGGATGGCATTGGTTATTGTAGCAATATGCATGTCGATCATCTATTTTGTTGGAAAAGAGCTCCCTTCGGAGTTGGCGCCAATGGAAGATAGAAATAGGCTCAGAGCGAGTATTCAGGCCCCTGAAGGCACCGACTTCGATTACATGGACAGAGCCGTTTACCAGATTACACAAACTATTCTGGACTCAGTCCCTGAGCGATACGTAGTGCTTTCGTTTGCACCAAACTTTGCTGGAGCGGGCGGTGCAAACAATGCATCGGTAAGCTTGGGACTAGTAGATGCATCAGAACGCAAGAGAAGTCAAAATGATATCGCTCAAAACCTAAATAAAATGTTTAGGAATTATACCAATGTCCGGGTCTTGGTTTTACAAGAGCAGACGATATCTGTGGGAATGGCAGGAAGAGGGCAATTGCCTGTTCAATTTGTTCTGCAGAACCTCAACTTTGATAAACTCAAGGAGAAAGTTCCATTGTTTATGGATGAGGTAGTGAAAAGTCCCATTTTCCAAGGCAATGACGTGAACCTTAAATTCAACAAGCCCGAAATTCAGATCAGCATCGATCGTTTAAAAGCAAGCGAGCTGGGTATTTCCATCTTGGACATATCAAATACCCTTCAATTGGCATTGAGCGGCAGAAGGTTTGGCTATTTCATTCGCAACGGAAAACAATATCAGGTAATAGGACAGGTTGACAGAAAAGACCGTGATGCACCGGTAGACCTAAAATCGTTTTATCTCCGAAGCAGAGATGGACAGCTGATTCAATTGGATAATCTGGTGACCATTGTTGAAACAGCTAACCCTCCTACCATCTTTCATTTTAACCGCTTAAAAAGTGCAACGATTTCTGCCGGCCTTGCCCCGGGCAAAACTCTTGGCGAGGGTATTGCTGAAATGAGGCGCATTTCTACCTTGGTGCTTGACGACACCTTCACTACAGGTCTAAGTGGAACATCCCGAGATTTTGCAGAGAGTTCCTCTAATACGCAAAATGCGTTCCTACTGGCATTGGTATTGATTTTCCTTATTTTGGCCGCACAGTTTGAAAGTTTTGTTGACCCCCTCATCATCATGATAACTGTACCCTTGGCACTTGCAGGAGCAGTATTGAGCCTCTACCTTTTTGATCAATCCTTGAATATTTTCTCACAAATTGGAATCATCATGCTGATTGGATTGGTGACTAAAAACGGTATCCTCATCGTGGAATTTGCCAATCAGAAACGAGAACAGGGAATTCAAAAATTTGAAGCAGTTTTGGAAGCTTCCGTTGCGCGTTTACGACCAATTCTTATGACAACATTGGCAACGGCATTAGGAGCACTTCCAATTGCACTAGCATTGGGATCCGCAGGGAAAAGTCGCATTCCTCTCGGAATTGTGATCATTGGCGGATTGCTTTTCTCCCTGATCCTTACGCTCTTTGTGGTACCCTCACTCTATTTATACATTTCCAGGAAAAAAAGGATGGTTCATGAAAGCTAGCAGGTTCTTAGTGGTATTCCTTCTCTTCTTTGTGTCCGTTTCGGCCCAAGACACCAGTTTTACATTGAAGCAGGCAATTGATTTGGCTATTCGACAGAATTTAGAAATTCAGATAGCCAATTCAGATCTAGAAATGGCCAAGATCAATAACAATTGGGGAAATGCAGGAGCCCTTCCGGTTGTGTCTGCAAACCTCTCAAATACTGAAGCAGTATCCAATATCGACCAAAAATTAGCAAACGGAAGTAGCATACAACGAAATAATGTATCCAACAGTGCGATCAATTCTAATCTAAGCTTCAGCTGGAGAATTT
>JAFMES010000141.1 GCA_017856605.1 Chitinophagaceae bacterium | reverse complement strand
AATACTGAATCTCGGTCTCTATGACAAGATCATCAGTAAATGACCCTAATCCGCTTCCCAAGATCACCCCTTTTTCAACGGGACCATTCAACTGGTGCTGGATAAACTCAGAAGCAGCCTGTATCTTACTCATTTCCATGTGTGCGGCCATGCGACAAAGATACTATGTTCATTCGGGAGGGAGAAGGCTGATGCATTAATACTGCGAATAGGACTTGGCCTTTAAAAACAGGGTTACGTTCTTGCTCACCGTCTTATCATACTCCTTCATTGCCAATAACGCCTTCCACTGGGGATCGTCCCTAAAGGCTTGCCAATGGGCGTTTCGCGCATCCATGTTTTCAAAACTGGTCATGTATACCAAATTGGGCATGGTGGGACCACTGATCACTTCTGCATAGAAGATGGCATTAAATTGGAGGCGAGAAAATATTTCAATTTCACCTCCCTCGTTGAACATTTCTACTTTCTTCCAATACTTCTTCTCGGAAGCGCTCTCATAACTCCTGAGTTCATATACCTTATCATTGATGGAAGAAGTCAGTGATGGAACCTGAAGCGTTGGGGCGAGTCGAAACCCCTCGAGAATTGAAGTCACGATCCGATCGTATGCGGGCTGCTCACTGCTAGCATTGAAATAGTTTGCAGCAGCAGCGTTGGCTTCAGCATCGCCCATCAGCTGCCTATTCAAAATTGGAATTTTCCGGATATCATCATATGGGACGATAACAAAAATGCGCTTTACACGAGAGGTATCATTTCCTCGAGAAGAAAAGGCACCAATGGGACCAACCCCCTGCTTCTTCATAAATGGGATATATGCTGCTCCAAGAAACTGATCAATCACTTGCTCCTGTGCTTCCGTTGTGTATTCGTATACTTTTAATTCATAAAAATGCTTTCGGGCACCGCGTTGCGCCTGTGTACACAAAAAAGAAAACAGGAGTAAAAAGGCAATTGCATGTCTCATTGAATATGTTTTATGATTCAAAAATATTCAATTAATATCTTTGCAGCGTGCCCACCAAGGATTATTATCAAATTTTGAATCTCCAGCCCGGAGCAGACGCCAAGGCCATAAAAAGAGCTTACCGACAACTTGCCATGCTTCATCACCCCGACAAAAAACCTGGTGATGCGTCAGCCCACCTTTACTTTCAAGAAATACAGACTGCTTACACCGTGCTAACGGATCCGATTCAAAAAGAACTTTATCTTCAAGAGCGATGGCTTGAAAAGTCAAAGGGCAGAGACTTTGAACAAGTGATGGATCCCTACCAAGTACTTTCCAGCTTTATTGAATTAGAAAAAGAAATTGCACATTGGGAAAAGCAAAGAAATAGCTCGCACATTGCAGATGCTGTCATCAGCCTCCTGAGCACGGTTCGTATGACTAGCATCCAATCACAAAATGATCATCAACTAAGTCTTCAAATTTTACAATGTGCTAAAAAAATTGCAACATCACTGAACTCTTCATCAGGCAGGAGAATCCTAGAACACTTATCGCCGTTTGCAAAAGAATTCCCCAGTCATTATTCAGAATGGGAGATTGAACTTAAGCAAATTGCAACCAGAGAATACTGGAAATCATGGAGAGCGGTTTTTATTGGTCTGTTCACGTGTTTAATCTGTCTTTTATTTTATTACCTGACAAGGCGCTAAAACAATCTAATGCATTACGTATCAGCAAAGAATATCGGAAAATCATATGGCATCAAGCCACTATTTAATCAAATTGACCTGCATGTAAATGAAGGCGACTGCATAGCTCTTGTTGCAAAAAACGGATCAGGTAAGTCAACGCTCCTTAAAATCCTTGCTGGAATTGAAACACCAGATGAAGGTGCTGTATGGAAGCACAAAGACCTGAATGTGGTTTTTTTTGACCAAGATCCTGAATTGAGTGAACATGCAACCATCATTGATAATCTATTGGCACATGAACATCCGTTAATCAATGCATTGCGGCAATATGAGGAAAGTCAACTCTCAGGTGATCCGGAACAAATCAATGCTGCTACCCAACAAATGGAAGAGTTAAGGGCGTGGGACACAGAAGCAAAAATCAAACAAGTTTTGCAACGCCTGAATATTCAAAATCTCCATCAGCAAGTATCAACGCTAAGCGGAGGACAACGTAAGCGCGTAGCCTTGGCAAAAACGCTTGTAGACATCGGATTTGACGATCAACATACCCTGTTGATCATGGACGAACCAACCAATCACCTCGACATAGAAATGGTAGAATGGTTGGAAGATTATTTAAATAGAGAGCGACTTACCCTGATTCTCGTCTCACACGATCGTTACTTTCTAGATGGCATTTGTGATCAGATTTGGGAGCTGGAGGACAAAGTGATTCATTTTCACCAAGGCAACTATGAGCAATTCCTAGAGCGAAAAGCTGCCAGGATCGAAAGTGAACTGGCCACAATCGATAAAGCAAGAAATAGATACCGAAAGGAGCTGGAGTGGATGAGAAAGCAACCGCGCGCTAGGACAACTAAATCCAAAAACAGGCAAGAACGATTCTATGATGTTGAAAAAGTAGCCAAGCAGCGTAAAGAAGAAACCAAACTCGCACTCGAAATGAAAATGAGTCGCATGGGCGGTAAAGTGGTTGAACTAAAAAAGATCTATAAGTCATACGGTGACCGCATTCTCTTAAAAGGATTTGACTACACGTTCAAAAAAGGAGAAAAAGTCGGAATCATTGGTAAAAACGGCGCAGGCAAGACCACGTTTGTGAATATTCTTCAGGGACAAGAACTTCCAGATAGCGGAAAAGTCAATATTGGCGATACCATCATTTTTGGTCACTTTTCCCAAAAAGGGCTGGAATGGAAAACAGATATGCGGGTCATTGAATATGTAAAGAACATTGCAGAATCATTTGAACTAGCAAAGGGTGGATCACTATCTGCGGCTCAATTTCTGGAGCGCTTTTTGTTTACCCCCGATCAGCAGTATAGCTATATCAGCAAACTGAGCGGAGGAGAAAAAAAACGACTGCACTTACTGAGTGTATTATTCAAAAATCCAAATTTCTTAGTCCTGGATGAACCGACAAATGACCTAGACTTGCCTACCCTCTCCGTACTGGAAGAGTTTTTAGAAGAATTTCAAGGTTGCATCGTCATCATCAGTCACGATAGGTATTTTATGGATAGGATTGTGGATCATTTACTGGTCTTTGAAGGAGAAGGCGTGATTCGCGATTTTCCAGGTAACTATGCCGATTACCGAATAGAAAAAGAGGCATCAATGCAACAAAAGCAAACTTCTTCTAAACCATCTGCTGGAGCAGAAAAGAAAAAAGAATCCTCAGATAATGGTGGAAATGAACCACTAAAACGCAAACCAGGTTACAAAGAGAAAAGAGAGTTTGAACTTTTGACAACCGACTTAAAACAACTGGCAATTGAAAAAGAATCGATTGCAAATCGACTTTCCAGCGGGGTCAGCGATTACAAAGATGCAGAAGCACTTTCAAAGCGATTTCAGGAACTCAGTACAGAAATAGACACCAAGGAACTGCGCTGGCTGGAACTGAGTGAATTATTTGAGTAATCAGTTATTTCTGAATGCAGCCCTCTGGAGCCGGTCGTTAATGGCTCTTCCCAATCCTTCTTCGGGAAACTGTTCGGCAATGATTTTATCTAATCCCATTGCATCCAATTCGCGCATGGCAGAAAATAAACGAGCTGCGGCTTCTGAAAGATCTCCACTGGGAGAAAGTACTTTACAAACTTCAACCAACTTGCCATAGTCCTTTTGAAAAGAAATTACGCCTATCCTCTCCCCTTTTGAGCTGGTTACAACCTGATGTACATCTTTTATGATCAGTGGAGTAGCTGTTGCGTAATGACTCTTGAGTTGTCCAGGTGCCTCTGGATGTGCATGAGATAGAGAAAAGCGAATTTCTTCTCCTACAACATCTCTAATTTGCTGTTCAGATATACCCCCTAAGCGATGTACAATTACTGCGCCATCCTCAAACGAGACAATCGTAGATTCTAGTCCCACTTTACAATCTCCTCCATCCAGTATATAGGGAATCTGACCGTTAAGTCCCTGTTTTACATGCAATGCCGAAACGGGACTTACATAACCGGATGGATTGGCACTTGGTGCAGCAAGTGGGAAATTGAGCGCTGAAAGAAGCTCTAATGTCAAGGGATGATCGGGTATCCTCAATGCAACCCGTTTGCTACCGGCTGTAAGTAGATCTGGTACATCTTTGGATTTTTCTAATAAGAACGTGATTGGTCCAGGTGAAAAAGCGTCCATCAATTGGGTGCACCGTTCTGGCAGCGACAACGCCCAGCGTGAGAATTGCGACTTATTTCCAACATGAAGAATGAGGGGATTGAATTGCGGTCTGTTTTTTACGGAATAAATTTTCGATAGAGCTGCAGGATTCAATCCGTTGCCAGCCAATCCATAAACGGTTTCTGTTGGTATGCCCACTAATTCACCTTGCTCTAGAAAGGCTTTGGCCTTTGCTATGTCGGTGCCGATATCAGTAATAAACATTAGGCCTTAGACTTCTCTTTCTTTTCCGGTTTCTGTTTTAAAGAAAAAACAATCTTTTGATTCTCTTTGTCCAGATCGGCAATCATAACATCACCTGCTTTTATAGTCAGGTTCAGAATTTCCTCCGCAAGTGGATCTTCCAGGTATTTCTGAATAGCGCGGTGAAGTGGTCTTGCCCCAAACTGTTGATCGTATCCTTTCTCTGCGATGAACTCTTTGGCTGGTTCCGTTAATTCCAACGAGAAACCAAGATTATTGAGTCGCTTCATAACTCCCTTCATCAAGATATCGATGATCTCAAAGATGTGATTCTTTTCCAGTGAATTGAAGATTACTACATCATCCACCCGGTTCAGAAATTCGGGGGAGAAAGTTCGCTTAAGCGCTTTTTCAATTACCGCTTTGTTTGCTTCTTCAGCATTGGCTTGTCGTGCACTTGTTGCAAACCCAACACCATCGCCAAAGTCTTTCAATTGACGAACTCCAATATTGGAAGTCATAATGATCAAGGTGTTTTTGAAATCAACTTTTCTTCCCAGACCATCTGTAAGTTGTCCATCATCCAACACCTGCAATAGAATATTGTAGATATCGGGGTGGGCTTTTTCAATTTCATCCAATAATATGACCGAATACGGCTTTCTTCTTACTTTTTCGGTGAGTTGTCCCCCTTCTTCATATCCAACATAACCGGGAGGGGCTCCAATAAGGCGGCTCACGGTGAATTTTTCCATGTATTCGCTCATATCAATGCGAATCAGCGCATCCTCAGAATCAAACATCTGACGCGACAATGCACGAGCTAATTCTGTTTTACCCACCCCTGTTGGTCCCAAGAAAATAAAGGTCCCAATCGGTTTTTTAGGGTCTTTAAGTCCAACACGATTACGCTGAATGGCTTTCACTACTTTACCAATCGCATCATCTTGGCCAACTACCATGGACTTCATATCGGTTGCCATGTTGCGAAGTTTTTCCGTCTCCGCCTGAACCATTCGTTTAACAGGTATGCCAGTCATCATACTAACCACCTCTGCTATTTCTTCTTCACCAATGGGATAGCGTTTATGCTTGG
>JAFMES010000140.1 GCA_017856605.1 Chitinophagaceae bacterium | reverse complement strand
AAAGCCATTATTGATAAATATGGCACGCCCTTAAAGTTAACCTACCTTCCCAAGATTGGTACCCAAATTAAAAAGGCGAAAGCACTGTTTCAGCAGGCTTTCAAAAAACACAAATACGAGGGCAAATATTTTTATTGTTATTGTACCAAAAGCTCTCATTTTTCCTTTGTTGTAGAGGAGGCGCTTCAGCACGACATACATTTGGAAACATCCTATGCTTACGATATAGAGATCATCAACAACCTCTATAAACGCAGAAAAATCAGCAAGGATACATTTATCATTTGTAACGGGTTTAAACAGAAAGGCTATACTTCCAGAATTGCCCGCTTGATCAATACCGGTTTCAAAAATGTGATCCCGGTATTGGACAATAAAGAGGAACTGGAACGGTACAAACGAACAGTTAAAGAACCATTCAAATTAGGCATTCGAGTTGCTGCTGAGGAAGAGCCCAGCTTTCCTTTTTATACATCGCGACTTGGTATCCGAGCTAAAGATATATTGGAGTTTTACGTCGATCAAATCGAAGGGTACGAGGAGAAGTTTCAGCTCAAAATGTTGCACATATTCCTCAATAAAGGGATAAAAGATGACATTTACTACTGGAGTGAGCTCAATAAGGTGATCAATTTGTATTGTCAGTTAAAAAAGATTTGTCCCGAGCTAGATTCCATCAACATTGGTGGTGGATTCCCAATCAAACACTCACTTGGTTTTGAATATGATTATTCTTTCATGATCAATGAGATTGTTTCCGTGATCAAAAAGGCGTGTAAAAAAGCTAGGGTGCCTATGCCCAATATCTTCACTGAATTTGGAAGCTTTACTGTTGGAGAGAGCATGGCACACGTCTATTCTGTCCTTGCCGAAAAAATTCAAAACGATAGGGAGATATGGTACATGATCGATTCTTCCTTCATCACCACATTGCCCGATACATGGGGGATTGGAGAAAAATTTCTCTTACTTCCTATTAACAAATGGGATAACGAATACCAGCGTGTAGTATTGGGTGGATTGACCTGTGATAGTCACGACTACTATGACTCAGAAGAACATGTAAACGAGGTTTTCCTGCCCAAAACGAATGGAGGTGCAACAAAAGAGCCTCTCTACCTAGGATTTTTTCATACCGGGGCTTATCAAGACCAAATCAGTGGATACGGTGGCATCAAGCACTGCATGATTCCTTCACCAAAACATATCATAATTGGATACGATAAGAATGGTAAGTTGCAAGACTGGGTGTATGCTAAAGAGCAATCTGCTCAAAGCATGTTAAAAATACTGGGGTACTAACAACTACTTTACCTTGAGTTTGTAATTTTTGTTGACTTTCGGATTATTAAAGTATTCATCCGCATCTTTCTGACTATATCGAGGATCAAATTCGACCAACGGAAGATCCACTAATTGCAATTGTGCTTGCTTGAGTTCATCGCGTAATTTTCTAGTCTTGGTAAGAATATCTGGATCGCGATCTCCAATCAACATATTCTCGGTAAGCATGTAATCTAATCGCTTTATCGTACCCCTTACTTGAGAAGCCGTGTTTTGCTCTTGAACCTTATTGGGAGAAACCGCTTCTTTTACTGGCACCAAGGTTAGGCCTACAGAAGGCAATACTTTGCCAGCGTTTTTAGCAGAAGTACTTTCAGCAGAAGTGGACAAGATTGTACCCAGCATCGCAGTGGAGGAACCTGTAATATCAAAACCAGTCCGGGTTGTTTTGTTGGCTTTGATATTTTTGCTAACAACATAGAAGGTTAACTTTAAGTTCGTGACGTATTTGCCAATCTCATTCACCACTTGCTGATGTTCCAGGTTCTTTTGAGGGTAATTGATACCGGTTTTGATAGTAATCCGAACCGTGGCAGTATCTGAATTTCTGAATTTATCGGTACCTATGAATTGCAGTGTCAGTATTCGCTGTTTAGCAGTATCGTTATCGCGTATAAAATCATATGGAATCATCCACCTAAATTCATCGTTGCACTTACTTACGTTTTGAAAATTACTGATAGGAAGGTTAGCATGTATGGTTATCTGTTCAACGGGAAAACTTCCTTCTTCACAAAGGACCCTGAATCGCAATGAGTCGCCTTCTTCCATAACTACATTTGAACCAATGGTTGGTTTTAGTTTGGATACTACAACCTCCGTGCTGTAAAACAGGAGGGTAAAGTTGGTTTCTACACGATCAGCAGCATCTCTTAAATTTTGAACTCCAACTTCAACCCGGTAGGGTACATCAAACTTGAGTTTACCACTTTTAAAGAAACTTTTATCGGCTTTGAAATACAGTAGTCCTGTGGTCTTATCAATTCGAACTCCAATGGGAGCATTTTTTAAATACCAGAAGTACTGCTGCGTATGCTTATTGATTTCCAGGTCATATTCCAGCGTGGAATCCACCTGAAGGGTAAAAAACGGGTTAAGATTGATGATTCGGAGAAGGGAATCCGGGTCTTTAAAGGGGATTGGGATGGCAGGAACGGAATCTTTCTGAACGATGGTGGTATCCACCTGCGCTTTTGTGTAAAGTATTGAAAAGCAAAGAATCAACGCCGAAACAAACGCCTTACTCAATTCGAACTTTGTTTAAAGCGAATTTACTTGAAAACGAGCAAAACTGTAATTTTGCCTAAAATCTTAACATTATGTATCCAGCACAAATTGTGATCCCCATGAAAGAGGAATTGACTGAAAATGGCTTTGAGGAGTTGCTTACTCCTGAGGAAGTGGATAATACCCTTTCGAAAAAAGGAACTACGCTGGTGGTAGTAAACTCTGTTTGTGGATGTTCTGCAGGAAGTGCAAGGCCGGGAGTATTGATGTCTGTAACAAATGCAGCCAAGCGCCCAGATCATCTAACAACAACATTCGCTGGTTTTGATATTGATGCGGTAAAACGTCTCAGAGAACATCTTCTGCCTTATCCGCCATCTTCTCCTGCAGTGGCTCTTTTTAAAGATGGTCAGTTAGTTCACATGATTGAACGACATCAAATTGAAGGTCGCCCTGCTCAGTTGATAGCTCAAAACCTAATGGCAGCTTACGAGGAGTACTGCAACTGATCCCATGTACCCTAATTTATATTTCTTTTTAAAAGAAGTACTTGGGATTGAACCTTGGACTTTTACGCAATACATCAACTCATTTGGCTTTATCGTTGCTATTGCTTTTATTGTTTCGGCCTTCATTCTTCGTTCTGAGCTAAAGCGAAAAGAAGCGCTGGGGTTATTAAAGCCAATGGAGGAACGGGTGATTGTTGGAAAGCCGGCATCTTTTCTGGAGTTGGCGACTAACTTTCTCTTTGGAGGAGCAGTTGGTTATAAAATGATCGGTATTTTTTTTAACGATCAACAAGTCAATCCACAAGAATACATTTTTTCCAGTCAGGGTTCTGTGATTGGGGGATTATTGTTGGGGGGACTTTTTGCAGGTCTACGTTACCTCGAAAAAAAGAAACAAGCCCTTCCAACACCCAAAGAACAACGCATCGTAGTATGGCCACATGAGCGGGTAGGAGATATCACCGTGTATGCCGCTATCTCTGGGTTTATTGGAGCAAAAATCTTTGATAACCTGGAAAACTGGGATCGATTCATACAAGATCCTATTGGGAATTTGCTTTCGCCGAGTGGACTCACTTTCTACGGTGGGTTGATCATTGCTTCAATTACGGTAATTCTTTTTGCCCGAGGGAAAAAGATTGGTATTCGTCATTTAATTGATTCGGCAGCTCCTGCGCTAATGATTGGGTATGCCATAGGTCGACTTGGGTGTCACGTTTCAGGCGATGGGGACTGGGGAATATTCAATTCCGCTTATAAAGTGAATGCGGAAAATAAAATTGTCCAAGCGGCTGAATGGGAATTCCATCAAACCCTCATGGATAACCAAGCATTCACACGTCAATTGGTTCAGGAATATGGTCATCTAGATAGCATTCCTCATGCTAATTTTCAGGGATGGTCTATCCTCCCCAACTGGTTTTGGGCCTATAATTTCCCGCACAATGTAAATGAAGTGGGAACTCCAATAAACGGATGCGAAGGTCCTTACTGCTATCAATTAACACCTCCCGTTTTCCCAACCACACTCTATGAAATCATTGCCTGTACTCTGCTTTTCTTGCTTTTATGGGGTGTGAGATCTAAAATACCCTGGCCAGGTGCTTTATTTGGTTTGTACCTCGTATTAAATGGAATTGAACGGTTCTTGATTGAGAAAATACGAGTGAATTCGACTTACGATCTATTTGGATTTCATCCCACGCAAGCTGAACTCATTGCAACTGCAATGATCATTGTAGGTGGCTACCTGTTTTATGAATCCCGTAAACGATCCATTTAACTAAAAACATCACGTATATGCCCTCATTTGATATCACCAGTAAAGTGGATGCACAGGCCTTGGATAATGCTGTTAACGTAACCAAGAAAGAGATTAGCAATCGATTCGACTTTAAGGATACTCCTGTAACAGTTGATCTGAATCGCAAAGACATGAAAATTCAATTGGAAACGGCGGATGACATGAAAATGCGTCAACTCATTGAAGTGCTCATCAACCGAGCAAATAAACAAGGCATATCACCGCATGCTTTTGATCTATCCCATAAACCTTACCCAAGTGGTAAAACTGTAAAACAGGAAATAGGTGTTAAGAATGGTATCAAACAAGATGACGCCAAAAAACTTATAAAACTCATTAAAGACGGGGGATTCAAAGTCCAAACCCAAATCATGGACGATATGATCCGGGTCACAGGTAAGAAAATTGATGATTTACAAGCAGTTATACAACTTTGTCGCAGTTCTGAACTGGAATTACCGCTTCAATTTGAAAACATGAGAAGTTAGACCCTTCGTTGACTTTTCCGTTGAAAATCATTACATTTGCACCCCATAAACGGCATGGCAAAATCCATGCAACCTAAAATTCACTTATATGAAACAAGGTATCCATCCAGAAGATTACAGATTTGTAATTTTTAAAGACATGAGTAATGGAACTACTTTTCTTACCCGCTCTACTGCTCCTTCAAAAGAGACAGCAAAATGGGAAGATGGTAATGAATATCCAGTGGTAAAACTGGAAATCTCCAATACCTCACATCCTTTCTTTACCGGCCAAAACGTATTGGTAGATACGGCAGGTAGAATTGATAAATTCAAAAAGAAATACGCAAAGAAATAACCAAAGCCCTCCTAATAGGAGGGTTTTCTTTTGCATATGAAAAGTATCCATCTCACACAAGAAGGGCTCGAGGGTAATTTTTTACCCCTTACTTTGAACCGTGCGTTTACAGATCTTCGTTTAGGAATTTTATCCATAAATAAAAAATGGCTACAACTAGCTAAAATCCAATCAGTTGATCTTGGTATCCAAGGTGATGCTTCAGTTAATGCAATAACTGTAAATGCCTCATTTGTGCCAAAGCCAACGCTTGATTTATTGCAATTTTTAAGTGAGGGAAAGGGTCAGGATGAGCATTTTTATTCAATTGCAACCCCATGGGATTTGTTATATCATTTGCCACAGCTCATACAAGATGATCTTCAGCTCATAGGAGCAGTAAATGCTGATGCAATGCCACCGGGGGTGCAGCAATGGGGAAGTGGTTGCTGTCACATTGCTCACACAGCAACAC
>JAFMES010000139.1 GCA_017856605.1 Chitinophagaceae bacterium | reverse complement strand
ACACTGAGTGCGATTAGTAACCAGGATTCTGAGAGAGGTTGGGGTTAACCGCCAACTGCTCTGAAGGGATTGCGAAGAGCAAGCGCTCGTCACCAGATGCAGGCTTTTCAGTCCATGCACCAAGGAACTTACCGAAACGAACCAGGTCATTCCTTCTCCATCCTTCCCAGTACAACTCACGGCTTCTTTCATCCAGGAGGTTGTCGAGTGTCAAAGAAGAGAAAGGAGTAGCACCGCGCTTGGTACGAATGCTGTTTACAATTGTAAGACCATCACCAGCTTTTCCAGTTCTAACCAATGCTTCTGCTTTCATCAGCAACACGTCAGCAAAACGGAAGATCACGTATTCGTTCTCAGCTGGGAATTCCTTAGCGTAATCAGGTGGATACTTGACAACGCGGATACCAGTGATCTCGAGGTCGTTTCCAATTTCTTTCAATTTTACTGTCTTGGTATAAGAAAGGTTATTGTTCTTCCTGTCTTTAAGTGCATTACCATTCTGGTCAAATTGCTGACCGAAAAGCATACCCACTTTCAAACCGGATACATTGGTTACACCAGGATAATCTGCAGTGCGGCGCTTATCAGCAGCTTCAAAACGATCATAGGTTTCTGCAACAGTTGTGAAACCGTTCCATCCGCTAGGACGCTGATTGTAGTGAAGTGTGCAATACCAGCGAGATTGGTTGTTACCACCGCGCAGACCGTTAGTATTTTCCAATGCATAGATCATTTCCTTAGACTTCGCTGAGTTATCAGGACCGAAAGCATCGAAATAGTTGTCGTCAAGTGCATATCCACTTCCGATGATCTGATCAGCCAAGCTAATAACCTGGTTCATATCAGCTGCATCGAACGTTGGAGTCTTTCTGCTTCCTGCATACACCCCTTTGTTGAGGTAGAGCTTCATCATGAGTGCGCGAGCAGCATTCTTATTGGCCTTGATGGCGGGGCCGTTAGGCAATCCAGCAATAGCTTCAGTAAGATCTTTCATAATGAAATCGTAAGCAGCCTTACCCTTCAATACTTCAGGAAGTACAGTTACCTTATCGAGATCTTTTCTCACTGGAACTTGATCCCAACCATCCAGAATACACCACATAGAAAGTGCACGGATGAATTTAGCTTCAGCAGCTTGCTGAGCAGAAGGGTTCAGTGCGAGAACGTTGGAAGCAGCGTATTGTGCTTGCAACAATTCACGATAAGTGTCGCGAAGGAACAGGTGATCAGCATCCCAGTTGTGGCTGTGGAGTACACGCCATACACCGTTATCATCCCAGTCCGGACCGCGAGTTGGGCCGATGGTCTCATCCGTAGTGTGCTGAGAAGCAGCCCAGAACCTGGATTGATCCTGGAAGGGGTTATTCAATGCATTGTAGGCGCCCTGCAGTACGTCAGCAACGTTTACGCCGCTTTCTGCAACCGCTTCTACACCACCCCTATATTTTTCTTCCAGTTTGGAGCAAGATGCAAGCACTGCGGCTCCAAAGAAGATGAACAGAAGTTGTTTGATATTCATAATCGTGTTTTTTTATTTTTTTAGAGTCCGAATGATACGCCAAGGAGAATGGTTCTAGCAGTTGGATAAGGAATGTATTCGATACCGAATGAAGGAATTCCATCCACTTGCTTGTCTACGTTCACCTCTGGATCGAAACCGGAGAACTTAGTGATCACGAACAGGTTCTGTCCAGTCAGTGAAATGTTCACGTTACGGAAGGTCTTACCGAGGTTACCCACGTTGTAAGAAACTGTAGCATTCGCCAATTTCAGGTAGTTGCCACTTTCCAGGTAACGAGTAGAAGGTGCGATTGGGTTAGAGATTGCTTCTAACGGCTGACCGTCCTTCACAAGTGACTTGGCAATGTTACGTGTTCCGAGGTTACCAATGGGAAGAACAGTATTCAGGGTATTGTTATAAATAACATGTCCGAACGCACCATTCATATTGATAACAGCAGAAAACTTCTTATAGTTCAAATCGGTAGTGAAACCTAACAAAGTTGTTGGGTTTGGATTTCCAGAGTAGAACAATTTGTTACCGTCATTTGCATAAATGCTCTGACCAGTTGCCTTGTCGATGCCTTGGAAGTCACGCAGATAGAACACGTTGATTGGCTGACCAGAAGCCAGACGCTGAGCACGTGCACCAGAGATACCTTGACCACTGAGTGAACCAGTCTCAAAGAACTGGTTTCCAAAGTCACGGAGTTCATTCTTCAAGAAAGAAGCGTTAACACCTACATTCCAAGAGAAATCTTTGCCACGAACAACCGCTGCATTAACTGCCAATTCCACACCGGTATTCAAGATGTTACCGGGAAGGTTGATCCAGTATTTTGCAGAACCGGGAGGACCAGGCTGTGCTACGATCTGCTCGAACAATACTTTAGAAGAAAGTTTTTGGAACCAATCGATTGAACCCCAAACGCGGTCTTCGAATAATCCGAAGTCAACACCCGCATTGATCATATCTGACTGCTCCCAAGTAAGATCGGCATTACCGAAGTTAGAACGGGTTACGTCATTAGGACCATTGATCTGGTAGCGGTTCAGAGAAGCACCAGCAGGGAATTCTTGGTTACCTGTTCTACCCCATCCTGCACGTACTTTCAAGTTGCTGATGAACTTGTTGTTAGCCAGGAACTTTTCGTTAGATGCATTCCACGCCAAAGCGAATGAAGGGAAAACACCGTAACGGTTGTTAGCACCAAATTTGGATGATCCGTCAGCACGAACTGTACCGGTCAACACCAAACGATCTTGCCAGTTGATAACCGCGCGAGCAAAATAAGACTGAAGCTCTACGATTGGACCAGCACCAGATCCGATACCACGACGGTTACCGGGCGCATTCTGGAGATAATTATAATAAGACAATCCAGGGAAGTCAGTGTAGTCTGAACCACCCATTCCATAAGAAAGGTTGTCGTACTTCATGTACTCATAACCCACAACTGCATTCAGATTGATATCAGATGTAATCTGGTTGTTGTAAGTCAACGTGTGCGTCAACTGCTGGGTATTTTGTTCTGCAAGTCCAACAGAAGCTGAACCGAGGTTACCCTGCAAGTTGAGGAAACGCTTGATTTCATTTTTACGAACACCGTTACCGCGACGAACGGAATACAACATGCGGTATTCGAAATTATTATTGAAACGATAGTAAGGAGAAACACTGGCAAGAACTTCAGTGGTATTGACATTATCGTCATACGCCTCAAGCATCGCCAAAGGATTCACACTGGTATTACCGAACTGAGGTTCGATCCAAAGTGTACCATCTGTTTTTCTAAACGGATGAGTTGGGTTCCATTGTAAAGCATGACCAATCAAGCTACCTTGGAAACCTGCGTCATTGGAGATCGGCGCAACATCTTCACGGGTTTGAGCAGTGAAGAGATTGAAGTCCAATCCCAGTTTTTTGCTGTCCAGGAACTTATAAGATCCGCTCAAGCTTGCAGTTGCACGCTTCATTCCGGATTCTTTAATGATACCTTGTTGATCGAGCCATCCCACAGAAAGACGGTACTTTCCTGCTTCATTACCACCACTCACAGATGCATTATAGTTTTGAGTAATTGCAGAACGAAGGATTGCATCCAACGCATCTACATTACCACCATAGTTACCAGAGCTTTGATTGTACTTGGCAAGAGCAGCGCGGTATTCATTTCCGTCCATAACTTCAAAACGCTTCATGATGTTGGCAACACCAACACCAGCATTGAATTCTACTTTAGGAGCACCAGACTGACCTTTTTTAGTTGTGATCAAGATCACACCATTTGCACCACGAGAACCATAAATCGCAGCAGCAGAAGCGTCCTTCAGGATCTCCATGGATGCGATATCGTTCGGGTTGATGAAGTTCAATGGGTTTGCACCGGGGATACCACCCAAGTTGTTACCCAAACCTGGACGGGCATTACCACCATCCAAGGGAACTCCGTCTACCACAAAC
The DNA here is from genome assembly GCA_017856605.1 of Chitinophagaceae bacterium. GTDB lineage: Bacteria > Bacteroidota > Bacteroidia > Chitinophagales > Chitinophagaceae > Pollutibacter. The sequence continues at coordinate 1,709 of JAFMES010000139.1, read as the reverse complement.
AAGGGCTGGTTACTGGAGCGGATGGATGCATTACCACGGATACGAACGGTTGTTCCACCACCTGGAGCACCTGAGTTGTTTACAACCTGCACACCAGCTACTTTACCTTGGATCAACTGATCGGCTGCAGTAAGCACACCTTTGTTGAAATCCTTGGCCTTCACTTGTGCAACTGCACCAGTTTGATCTTTCTTCCTTGCAGAACCATAACCCACAACAACAACTTCATTGAGGTTGGAGCCAGTGGAAGCAAGAACGATGTTCATGTTGTCTGTAATGTTTACTTCGAGTGTACCGAAGCCAACAGAAGAAACAACCAACACCCGTGCATTGGATGGAACGCTGAGTTGGAAAGATCCATCAGCAGCAGTTGATGTTCCAGTAGTGGTTCCCTTGGCAGCAACAGAAGCACCTGCAACAGGCGATCCGTCTTTACCATCAGTGACCTTACCGGAAACGGTTTTGTTCTGAGCAACCGCAACCTGCAATGCAAACAGCATTACCACAGGAAGCAGCATCGCTTTAACTAGACGTTTTGGGGTCATATTACTGTGATTTAAGAGTTTTAATATAAGAGCGAAAAACTTAGCATTGCAAAATATGTATTTTTTACATAAACAACATTTCTGTTGAATTTTTTTATGAAATTTTCTTGATTAATATATCTATTGATTTAGTCGACAAAACTTAAACAATCAGAAATGAAATAGAGCTTTTAAAATATAAGCAATTGATTTGCAATGACTTAAAAAAAGTCGGATCATCAAATCGCAACTAAGACAATAAAACCCTGTAAAAATGCTGCTCTCAAGCAAAAAAAAATGGAAAAAAAATTCATTTCATATATTGCAAAGGTTTGCGGAAATAGTTTCGGAAATTAATCGCACCACATGAACACAAAAGCAACCTTAAAGAACATTGCCAACCAATTGGGAATCAGCATCTCCACTGTCTCTCGGGCGCTGAAGGACCACCCGGACATATCGAAAGAAACCAAAAGAAAAGTTCGGGAGCTGGCTGATTTGATGGACTTCGAACCCAACGCTTTTGCGGTTTACCTCCGAACCAACCAGAGTAAAGTCATTGGATTAATCGTTCCTGAACTTTCCAATTTCTTCTATCATTCGTTTGTTGCTGCAGTGGAAGAAGAGGCCCGAAAAAAAGGATTTAGCCTAATCATACTTCAGTCGGGTAATGATCCTGCAGTAGAAGAGGCCAACCTCAAACTCTGCAAACTGAATCGGGTTGCAGGAATATTCGTGGCACTGACATCCGAAACGCGTGACCTTTCCCCATTCGATCGAATCCGTACTTCGGGAATTCCAATTTTGTTCTTTGATAAAGTGCCAGATGAAAACAACTACATCAAGATCTGCATCGCTGATCGAGAAGTGGGAAAACTAGCAGCGAGAACCATCATTGAATCGGGACGAAAAAAAGTATTCGCCTTATTTGGAAACGCCAACCTGTCCATTACCCGAAAACGAAAGCAAGGTTTGGTAGATGAGCTAAAAACACTTTCGCCATTTATTGAAATCAATACTGTGACAGTCAACAACAGCGAGGAAGCAAGAAGCACTACTACAGAGATGCTGAATTCAGACCAGCGTGCAGAAGTGATCTTTTGTATGAGTGATGAAATTCTTACGGGAGTAATCATGGCAATCAACCGATCCGGATTATCCATACCCGATGATATTGGAATACTA
>JAFMES010000138.1 GCA_017856605.1 Chitinophagaceae bacterium | reverse complement strand
TTGAACTTCCCTTACAACGGCGGTCCTGCAGGTTGCTGCGGATTCCACCAGCCTTCTCAGGATCTGGTGAATGCCTTCCAGGTTGATGTAAACGGTCTCCCATTGTTGGATACCTATTCTGCAACCAATGTTACAAACGACGACGGTATTGCATTTAATGCTCCTTTCACTCCTCACGCTGGTCCATTGGATCCTCGTTTGGACTGGACTGTAGGTCGCCGTGGTCTTCCTTACCTCGACTGGGGTAAGCACCCTGGATCTAGCTGGATCCGTGACCAATCATATGGTGGTCCTTATGCTCCAATCAAGAATACACACTACAAAGCACAAGAAGGTTCTTTGACTACTTCTTCTGGTTGGACTTCTGGTTACAATGCGAACAACTTGAAGTTGATTCGTTACTCAGACGTTCTTCTTCAGTTGGCTGAAGCAGAGGTTGAGTTGAATAACTTGGAAAGAGCTCGTGCACTGGTGAACCAAGTTCGTCAGCGTGCTGCAAATCCTGATGGTTTTGTAAAAGACGGCGGAAACCCAGCTGCTAACTACAGAGTAGGTTTGTATACTGCCGCTTGGACTGATCAAGGTGTTGCAAGAAAGGCTGTTCGTTTTGAGCGCCGCATCGAGTTGGGTATGGAAGGACATCGCTTCTTCGACCTCGTTCGTTGGGGTGTTGCTGCTCAAGAAAAGAACGCATATTTTGCTAGAGAAAGAGCTAAGAGAACTTATCTGACTGGTGCTACATTCACTGCAGGTAAGAACGAAATCTTCCCTCTTCCTCAAAAGGCCATCACTCAAAGTGCTAAAGATGGTACTCCTACATTAAAGCAAAACGCTGGTTACTAATCTTAATCAGTTAATTTATAAGAAGGCTGCACATCTTGTGCAGCCTTTTTTATTTTAGAACAACTTGATGCATCGCCCTAAAGGGAGTAAATTTACTTGTCAAAAAAAGTTACTGTGCTTATGATCAAGAGGCTCATTGTTTTGCTTGTTGCATCCAGTGTAATGTATTCCTGCGCTCAAAAGGAAAAACTATTTCGAAAAATCGATGCAAAGACATCTGGTCTTGATTTTATCAATACCATTTCAGAAAATGATAGCATCAATATCCTAGAAAATGAATTCACCTACAATGGCGCGGGTGTGGCTGTAGGGGATCTCAATGGTGATGGGTTGCAGGATATTTATTTTGCAGGTAATCAAGTACCCAATAAACTCTTTTTGAATAAAGGAGATCTGAAATTTGAAGAAGTAACGGATCAGGCGGGTGTTCAAAAAAAATCGGGACAATGGTCGTCTGGCGTTACGTTTGTCGATATCAATTCAGATGGCAAACAAGATATCTATGTGTGCAATACCATGATGGAGGACAGTCTGTTACTGCGTGATCTTCTTTTTGTCAACCAGGGTAATAATGAAAATGGTATTCCACAGTTCAAGGAAATGGGAACGGCCTATGGCATCACAGATGATACGCATAATTCCATATCCACGTTTTTTGATTATGATTTGGATGGCGACCTCGATCTTTTCGTTGCAGTTAATTTCATCGACATGCAATACCCCAATCAGTTCTTGTCTGATGATCAGCGAAGGGGAAAAGGATCTGCAACAAAGGATTTGCTCTACCGCAACGATTACGATAGCGTACTGGGGCATCCAGTATTTACCGATGTTTCTGAACCTGCAGGCATTGAATGGGGAGGATACAGTCATTCTGCATTGATTCACGATTTCAATAAAGATGGCTATCCAGATATCTATGTTGCAAATGACTACCTAAGTAATGATATTATTTATATCAACAACCGGAATGGAACCTTCACCAATAAGGTCGATGATATTTTTAAACACCAATCGTACTCTTCAATGGGAAGTGATGTAGCCGACATCAACAATGACGGAGAAGACGATCTGTTTGCAGTTGAAATGTTACCCGCTGACAATAAGCGCAAGAAGGTAAACATGAATGCCAACAATTACAATCATTATCTTTTCACTGAACAATATCATTACGGCTATCAATTTGTTCGCAATACGTTCCAAGTCTATCAGGGGGTGAATCCTAAAACGCAACTCCCACTTTATAGTGATGTGGCATTCATTGCAGGCGTGGAGGCAACCGACTGGAGCTGGTCGCCGCTCTTGGCTGATTTTGATAACGATGGATACCGTGATTTATTGATCACCAATGGATTTCCTAAAGACATTATTGATCATGATTTTGGAGCGTTTCGTCGAAGCATCAGCAGCAGTTTGATTACACGTGCCGAACTACTGGATATGATTCCGGAAGTTAAAATCCCCAATTTTATATTCCGCAACCAACGCAACTTGAGTTTTGCCGATGTATCAGAAGAGTGGGGCATCAGCTTGCCAAGTTTTACCAACGGCACTTCGTATGCCGATTTGGATAATGATGGAGATCTGGATATTGTGACGAACAACATCGATGATCCTGCTTTCCTTTTTGAAAATACCCTCTACGATCAAAAAGAAAAACAATCGACCGCGCCTCATTTTTTGCGGGTAGCGCTGGACGGCCCTCAGCAAAATCCCAATGGATTTGGTGCTGTAGTTACCATTTGGTATAACGGTCAACTCCAGGTGGCAGAAAGCCACTGCGTTAGAGGGTATCTCTCTAAATCGGAGAACTACTTGCATTTTGGACTCGGAGAAGCTGAAGCGATTGATTCATTGCAAATTGTTTGGCCAGGAGGGAAGAGCCAGCGGTTACAGAAACAAAGCGTTAATCAGGTCATCACACTTCGTTATAAAGAGGCACAATCGCAACCCCTTCCTATCATCAAGCAACCGACACTCTTGGAGGAGGTGGAAGCATCGGATTTTGGAATTCACTATGTGCATCAGGAAAACGATTACATCGATTTCAATATTCAAAAAACACTTCCTCATAAATTTTCACAATACGGTCCAGCAATTTCAGTGGCAGATGTGAACGGAGATGGACTGGAAGATATGGTCATGTCCAGTTCCAGTCGTTTTCAAGGACCTATTTTGTTATGCCAACAACCCAATGGTAAATTCACTCAGAAAACCCTTCCGTTCAAAACATCTGATCAATTCAAAGAGGAGGATATGGGACTCTTACTGTTTGATGCAGAGGGGGATGGCGATAATGATCTTTATGTGGTTCGAGGTAGCTATCAACACGATCCTGAATCGCCTCTGTATCAGGATATTCTTTGTGAAAACGATGGCAAAGGAAATTTCAAGGTGGTATCCGAAGCGTTACCTGCAATAACGGCATCTGGACAAAATATCAAAGCTGCAGATATGGATGGGGATGGCGACCTCGATCTGTTTGTAGGAGGACGCGTATCGCCAAAGGCCTATCCTAAACCAGGGAAGTCGTATTTATTCAGAAATGATTCTCGTTCCGGTGCCATTCGATTTACAGATGTTACGAATCAGTGGTATAAAGAACTATCTGATATTGGTCTTGTGAGTGATGCACTTTGGACTGATTTTGATAATGATGGCAAGTCCGATCTCATACTGGCCTGTGAATGGAGCCCATTGATTTTTTTACGCAATACAGGCTCGGGTTTTGCACGTGTTGATCCAGACGGCACTAAAAATGCTTTGGGATGGTGGACCAGCTTGCTGGCAGTAGATGTAGATCAGGATGGCGATATGGATTATGTTGCTGGTAATTTTGGTTTGAATCAATATTTTAAGTGTTCCTCCGGAGAACCACTTCGAATCTATTCAAAGGATTTCGATCAGAATGGTTCCTATGATGCATTTATTTCCTGTTATTTTCCTGATTCGTCAGGAACCAAAAGGGAATATTTTTTTCATACCAAGGATGATATGCAAAAGCAGTTGATCCTGATCAGAAGAAAATTTGAGTACTATGCGGATTATGGTCGCGCTACAGTAAAAGACGTATTCACTCCTGATGAGATGAAGGGCGTTTCTATATTGTCGGCTAATTTTATGAAGAGTGTTTGGATCGAAAACCAAGGAAAGGGAGTATTTATTATGCATGACCTTCCTAATGAAGCTCAGCTTGCACCTCTTTATGGTATGCAATCGACTGATGTTAATGATGACGGTAAACCCGATCTGCTGATCATTGGAAATGATTATGGAATGGAAACCGGTCAGGGTCGCGCTGACGCCTTAAACGGCTTGGTATTATTGAACAATGGAACAAAAAACTTTACGCCACTGAATTTTGAGCAATCTGGTTTCCTTGTTCCTGGAGATGCCCGCGCATTAACTGATGTGGTAATCAATGGATCGCTTTATTGGGTAGCTACTCAAAATCGCAAGGGGTTGACTTTCTTCCAAAAACAGAAAAATGCTGAGCAACGATTCTCGCTGCAACCCAATGAATCCAGTGCCTACTTTACGTATAGCGATGGCAGAAAACAAAAAATTGAGTTTACTGAGGGCTCTTCATTTTTATCACAGAAATCCCATACCTATCGCATACCCATAGGAACCAAAACGGTTGAAATCAAAGACAGCAAAGGAGTTACAACCCGAACAATCAATACCGCCAATAACCCTTAATATTCCTTACCATCTCAATCAACCCTTGATGAAAAAATTATTATTGATTTTCTTTGTAGTACTGAGTTGTATCTATTCAGCCTGCACATCTCCTGAACAAGATAAAGTACTATCAGAAGACCTTCCGCACCAGTTAATAAAAAAGCTGACAAATATTATTGTTGTAGATATTTTTTCACCCCCCGTTGCGAGTCGCATTTACGCCAACACCTCACTTTCCATTTACGAGGCCATTCGATTCAAAGAGGAAGGAGCTCCTTCCATCACACAACGGTTGAAAGGGTTTGGGGTAATGCCGCAGCCGGAGACTGGGAAAAAGTATGATTTTTCTATTGCTGCAATTCAATCGTTTTGTGAAACAGCAAAAAAGGTGACTTTTTCAGCTCCGGAGATTACGAAGTATCAAGACTCCATGATTAAGTTGTATGCTATTGGACTAGAAGAAGAAGTTGTAAAAAATTCCATTGCATTTGGACAAGCTGTTGCAGATGTAGTTGGAAAGAGATTGGCAACCGATCAATACAAAGAGACACGTGGATACGACCGATTTGAAGTCAGGACCGATGATGACTCGCGTTGGGTTCCAACGTTACCGGATTATGCCGATGGCCTTGAACCACACTGGCCTAAAATGCTTACAATGGCACTTGATACCTCGTCTGTCATCCAAGCCGATGCATATCCACCCTACAGCAAGGATACCACTTCTGATTTTTATAAGGAATTGAGAGAGGTGTATGAAATTTCTAAGAACAGAACTGAAGAGCAAACCGATATTGCCCTTTTTTGGGATGATAATCCATTTGTCTCTCAGCACAAAGGTCATGTGATGTTCCAGGATAAAAAGATGACACCTCCAGGCCACTGGATGGCCATAGCCCGCAAGGCATGCGAATTAAAAAATGCGAATGCGGTGAGCTCCGCAAAAGCGTATGCATATACTGCAATATCACTTTATGATGGGTTCATTTCTTGTTGGTATGTAAAATACTCCACCGTTCGAATCCGTCCTCAAACTGCCGTACAACGCCTGATAGAACCACAGTGGGTATCATTTATTCAAACACCGCCATTCCCTGAATACACTTCTGGTCACAGTACCATATCTTCTGCTGCTGCAGAAATGCTAACGCACCTTTTTGGTGATAATGTAGCGTTTACG
>JAFMES010000016.1 GCA_017856605.1 Chitinophagaceae bacterium | reverse complement strand
ATGGTTGTGGTAACCAAATTTCATACCGTATTTCTGACAGAGTTCACCTGATTTATTGAATACTTCCATGAACGCCTTCAGCGCATTTAAATCGCGGCGGGTGTTGGTTTCCATAGAGGGACTAATAACGTAGTGCTGTCCCATTGCAGCTGCATCTTCCACGGTGTATTTCCAACCATCGGTAAAATCTTTTTTCGAAGCATCATAATGCTTGCTGGTCATAACGGTGTGACCGCTAGGCATGGTCATGCCAAGATCGTCTAGAATCTTTTTGAATTCAGTAGCGGTCCAGCCGTAGAATTTTCTATTGATGTAGTTGGCGTGTTCTACGTGCTTATATCCCATCTTGGACAGTTTGGTCAGGGTTCCCATTGGATCCTTGCTCATGTCAGTACGAATGGAATACAATTGTATACCGGTGAGCTCTCCTTTTTTGGCTAATGCAAACAAAGATGAGTTGGCCAGTGTTGCTCCGGCTGTCAATAGCGCCGTGTTGCGTAAAAATGATCTTCTGGAACGATTCATATGGCTTGTTTTAATCGATGATGGTATAGACGATCAAGTTAATGAATTTTCAAGAATTTTCAACTCAAACACAGGTAAGAAAGTCCTAGCTCAGGAAGGGAGCCGTCCTACTTGCTTTGTTTTTCTTTATTCCTTCCGGTACGCCTGCATAAACAAGCTGTCCTCCGCCTTCTCCTGCCTCGGGTCCTAACTCGATGAGCCAGTCACTCGTCTTTATCACATCCAAATTATGTTCAATCACAACAATGCTATGCCCCAATGCCAGCAATGCATTAAATGAGGACAGTAGTTTTTTAATATCATGAAAGTGCAAACCGGTGGTTGGTTCATCAAATACGAAGAGGATTTTTTCTGGATTGCCCTTTCCCTTACCCAGAAAGCTAGCCAGCTTTACACGTTGGGCTTCACCACCGGAGAGTGTACCGCTGGATTGACCTAGTTTAATATACCCGAGTCCCACATCTTGTAATGGTTTTAAGCGAACCGGTATTTCTTTTTCATCTTTAAAGAAATCAATTGCTTCGTCAACGCTCATCTCTAGGACGTCGTGAATATTTTTTTCTTTATACACCACTTCCAATACTTCGTCCTTGAATCGCTTTCCCTGACAACTTTCGCAGAGGAGGTGAACATCAGCAAGAAATTGCATTTCTACTGTTTGCTCGCCTTCGCCTTTGCAGGTATCGCAACGCCCTCCATCTACATTGAACGAAAAATGTTTAGGTTGAAATCCTCTGATTCTACTCAGTCCCTGTTCTGAAAAGAGATCCCGAATGCTATCCCATGCTTTGACATACGTCACCGGGTTACTTCTCGAGGATTTTCCGATTGGATTTTGGTCGACCAATTCAACTTGACGAATCTTATCCATTGCTCCGGATAATGAATCGTGTAATCCAGGTCGGTCACTAACCCCTGTGATCAGTTTTTGTAGTGCAGGGTGAAGGATTTTTTTAACGAGCGTAGTTTTTCCGCTTCCGCTTACACCGCTGATGACAGTGAGTACACCGAGGGGAATGGTTACATCAATATTCTTAAGGTTATTTTCTTTTGCTCCGTGAATAGTAATGGACTCTTTCCATTTTCTAATGCTGGTTTCACGATTAATGGATAGTTCACCTCGGAGGTAGGAGGCAGTGAGACTTTTTTTGGATTGCAGGAGGGTTTTGAAGTCGCCTTCAGCTACTACTTCACCTCCTTGGTGACTGGCAAGCGGTCCCATGTCAATGATATGATCCGCCTCTCTCATCATTTGTTCATCGTGCTCAACCACTACAACGGTATTGCCCAGATCGCGTAGATTTTTTAATACCTTGATCAGGCGTTCTGTATCCCTACTATGTAATCCGATGGATGGCTCATCCAATATGTATAACGAATTGGTAAGATTACTTCCCAGGCAACGCGTCAGCTGAATACGCTGACTTTCTCCGCCACTCAAACTATTGGCAAGACGATCCAGTGTCAGGTAACCAAGTCCTACATCTAATAAAGTAGCTATTCGCTGTTCTATTTCAATTAAAACGCGTTTTGCAATTTCCTTTTCGTGTTGGGTGAGTTGAAGTTCAGAAAACCAAATTGCCAGATCCTTTACTGGCATTCTACAAAGTTCTCCTATATGTGTCCCATTAATTTTTACATACAACGCCTCTTTCCTAAGGCGATAGCCATTGCAAGAAGTACAAGTTGTTCTGCCTCTGTATCGGGATAGCAGCACCCTGTACTGTACTTTATAGAGGTTGTCTTCTACTTCTTTAAAGAAATCATTTATACCGTATGCGTGTTTATGTCCTTTCCAAAGAATATCCTTCTGTGCAGTTGTTAACTCGCTGTACGGCTTGTGGATGGGAAAATCAATTTGGCGCGCACCTTTCACGAATTGATCTTTCCACCAAACCATTTTCTCTCCTTTCCAGGGGGCAATTGCGCCATCGTAAACACTTAACCGGTGATCTGGAATCACGAGGTCGGCATCAATACCCAATACCTGGGAGTAGCCTTCGCATAGAGGGCAAGCTCCATAGGGATTATTAAAGGAGAATAAATTGGGAACTGGCTCTTCAAAGCGCATATCGTCCAATTCAAAGCGGTTTGAAAAGGCGAGGGGACTATCATTGTTTCTTTTTAGAAAGAGTCTGCCTTCTCCTTCATAGAAAGCCAATGCAATGGAATCGGAAATCCGATGAATCTCTTCTTCGTTAAATTCTTTTTGAATGAAGCGGTCAATTAAGAGATAGGTGTTCTTGCTTGCCTTCCATTTCTTTTCTTCCATCAGATCTTCAATCTGGTGCAGTTCGCCTGATGCATCGTCAAATAAACGGGAAAATCCTTTTTGCATTAAAATGGAAAGCTCCTCTGCAGGATTTCTATTTCTACCGGTAGGGAAGGAAGTCAGCAAAAATAATTTGTCACCCGTGGCAAATCGAAGCATTTGATGGATTACATCCCTGACATCATCTTTTTTGACCTCTCTTCCGGATACAGGAGAAATTGTTTTTCCAATTCGCGCATAAAGAAGTCTCAGGTAGTCGTATGTTTCGGTCATGCTCCCTACGGTTGAGCGTGGTGTTCGTGTAATGACCTTTTGTTCAATGGCAACTGCTGGACAAAGACCAGCGATATGATCGACATCGGGCTTGTCCATTCGCATCAAAAACTGTCGCGCATAGGCGCTTAAACTCTCCGCATAGCGTCGTTGACCCTCTGCAAACAAGGTGTCGATGGTCAGAGACGACTTTCCAGACCCGGAAACACCCGTAACAACCGTGAGTTTTCCCCTAGGTATTTTTACGTATACGTTCCGTAAGTTGTGCATGCGCGCTCCTTGAATGAAAATATCATCTTGATTTTTCACTTTCTCAGGAATTCCTTTCTTTTCCTTTACTGGTGCGGGTTTTGGCATGAGAGACTGCAAATATACTTTCAAAAGCTTTTCAGTAGTACACGTAGATCTACGATGTCGTTAACATTACCTTGACAAATGAACACTTAACCCTTCTAAATTTTTTTACTGAATCCAAAAAATTTCCTCTTTAAATATTTTGTGACTCTTGTGTTCTTCTGGAGTTTTGACATGCAATCGCGATTAACCAACGCAATTGCAACCAGATCCAAATCCATTAAAAAACCATTATTATGAGACCCGTAACCAACCTGACTGATCACGAATTGATTCAGCAATTTGTAAACGGAGATTCCGCCGCTCTTGAAGTCCTTATCAACAGGCACAAAGACAGAATTTTCACCTCTATTGTTATTCTTGTTAAAGACAAGAGCTTAGCTGAAGACATTTTTCAGGAAGTCTTCATCAAGATCATCGATACGCTCCGCTGCGGTAATTACACCGATGAGGGCAAATTCCTTCCATGGGCGCTTCGTATAGCACATAATATGTGTGTCGATCATTTCCGTAAGGTAAAGCGTGCTCCGGTGATGACCAGCGGAGGAGACGACTACGATATTTTTGAAACCATCAATCTTTCAGAAGATGGAGCGGAAGGGATGATCATGCGTTCACAAAGTCATGAAAAAGTGAGGCAAATGCTCGATATGCTTCCTGATGATCAAAGGGAGGTTATTGTGCTCAGGCATTTCGCCAATTTGAGTTTTAAAGAGATTGCGGAAAAGACCAATTGCAGTATCAATACTGCATTGGGAAGGATGAGGTATGGGTTGATGAACCTGCGCAAAATGATGGTTGAGCACCAGGTAGCACTTTAACAGTTGGTTTTCTCATGCATAACAGGGGGATCGGAAACGATCCCCTTATTTTTTTACTGATTTGAAGGCATCCAATCCACATTGCAACCATGCTGCGTATGCCTTAGAATCTGGAACATAGCCAACTGGATCTGTAAGTAATTGTTCATCCGGCGAGAGTGCTACGTACCAGGGTTGAGAAGTTGCATTGAAATTTTCGGTTTGAAACAGGCTCCACTTATCACCTACAGTCTTCACTAAAACGTTGGCGCCTGCCTCAGTGGCATAGGAGAATTGTTGATCTACCGGTAAAACTTTTTTGTCGTCTACGTAAAGCGAAACCAGGATATAGTCTGCCATCAATTTTTGGACCTCCGGCTTTGTCCAAACATTTTCCTCCATCTTTCTGCAGTTCACACAGGCCCATCCCGTAAAATCGATTAAGATTGGTTTATTTTCTTTTCTCGCTTTTTCAACAGCAGCAGCATAATCTTTTAGTGGTTCCTCGCAGTTCACGGGGTTGGAATAGATGCTGTAGCATAAGGGAGGAGGGAAACCACTTACCAAGGAAATATTTGCCATTCTGCTATTGGTAACGCCCGGGCTAATGTAGAGCGTGAAGAGCAGCACGACCAATGCAAGTAGTTTACGGGGTTTACCGATTTTCTCATTCGGATTATCGTGTGGAAATCGAATCCATCCCATCAGGTAGATAAATAGCCCTAGGAAGATCAGGACCCAGACTCCAAAGAATATTTCACGTTTAATGATGGACCAATGTGAAACTAAATCAGCATTGGAAAGAAACTTTAATGCCAAAGCCAATTCAATGAAACCGAGAACAACTTTAACGGTATTGAGCCAACTGCCGCTTTTAGGGAGTGAGTTTAGCCATTGAGGAAATAAAGCAAAAAGTCCAAATGGCAAACCCAATGCCACTCCAAATCCTGCCAGGCCTGCAGTCAGTGGCCATGCTCCTTCTGTTGCTGTACCCACTAAGAGTGTTCCGAGAATGGGACCAGTACAGGAAAAAGAAACAATGGCCAGTGTAAGCGCCATAAAGAAAACCCCGATGATCCCTGAACCTTGTCGCGCATTAGTTGAGTTGGCTAATCCACCTGGTAAGGTAATCTCATAATAACCAAAGAATGAGATGGCAAAGAATAAAAAGATGAGGAAGAAAGCAACATTGAGATAGACATTCGTTGAAATCTCATTGTAAATCGTAGGGTCAACATTGCCGGCCAGGTGAAAAGGGATGGAGAACGAAACGTAGATGAGAAATATGAATAATCCATAGAGAATGGCCAATCGCCTTCCGCTTTTTTTATCGTTGCTGTGCTTGGTGAAATAGGAAACCGTAAGCGGTACCATGGGAAAAACACAGGGCGTCAGTAAGGCAAATAGTCCTCCCAGCAGACCAAGCAAAAAAATGGTCAGCATGCTACTCTTTTCCTCTGCGCTCACTTCTCCGCCACAAGAATTGACTGGAGAACTCGTCAACCCCTCAATCTTTATTTGAGTCGAATTGGAACTGCCTCCCTCAAGTTCTACACTCAATTGAGCGGTCTCTCCCGGAAAAAACGCTTCATTTTTTCCATATGTGTATACCAGTCCAATCTCCATGGTTCTAGGAACAGTACCCTGAAATTCAATTTGGGCACTCAGCGTGAGGTCATTCGTAAATACGGTGTATTGCTTGCCTGGGAATAGTTGACTGCTTATGGATGTTCCCTGATCATCTGTATACAGGCCAGAAACGATACGGATTGTGCTATCGGGGAGCTGAAGAGACCCAGCTGTTATTCCATCAAAATCGGAACTGGGGTGGTAGATCTCCCATTGTTGTGGATTTGATGCACGAAAAGTAAGTTCATACGACTTATCACTTAAGCGTTTACTGCTGACTTGCCAGGTAATAGCAGATTCTTGCGCAACGGAAGGATTTCCGATCAATAAAAAGAAACATGCAATGGCCGATAGTATTCGCATGGCCTTAGTTGCCAATCTGAATTTTGAATGGAACCTCCGAAGGCGGCAAACAAACCTCGTCGTTGCAAACCATGAATTCAATTTTGCCATTCAGGTTGGTTTTTACAGCAGTTTTGGTAGTGACAATTTGAACAAAACTGACTGACTTTTCAAAAAAATTGACCTTACCTCCCCATACTTCTTCAACCTTAGTGATTTTTTTTCCTTGCTCTGAAATTTTCCCTTGTAAGGCAATCAGTGGGTTTGGAGTGAACGTTATTGTTGTTGGAACTGGCCCCTCTACACCTGCATTGACAGCATAAATATGAAACGTACCCGCGATGGTTGCAGTCATCTTTACTTCATATTTTTTATCAGCCAATTTCTTAGCGCTGAAATCCCATTTTACCTGTTTTGCTGATCCGGTTTGGGCGGATGCGCTGAATATGCTCGATGCAAATACGATCAATAAGAGTACTTGTTTCATGGGGTATTAGTTATGCATGTATAAGTTCTTTCGCACTGCGTAAGAGCAATGTATTGAAAACTACTTTGCCGTCGATATTGCTAAGGGCTTCTGCGCAGGCTCTTTCCGGGTGAGGCATCATTCCAAATACATTGCGGGAGCTGTTGCAGATACCGGCAATATTGTGGGCGCTTCCGTTAGGATTTGCAGCTGCTGTTATGTTTCCATTTTTATCGCAATACCGATAGATGATCTGTTCATTTTTAATCAACAGTTCCATTGTCTCATCATCTGCGTGGTATCTACCTTCGCCATGGGCGATTGGTATCATCAAGGGTCTTTTTTCTTCTCCCATTAAGTAGACATTCTTGCAGATGAATTGTTGATTGGCATTCTGAAGCAAAACACCAGGTAGTAATCCTGATTCACAGAGAATCTGAAATCCGTTGCATACTCCCAGCACTTTTCCACCTTGATTGGCAAAAGCTATGGTGGATTGCATCATGGGACTGAATCGGGCAATTGCTCCACAACGGAGGTAGTCGCCAAACGAAAAACCTCCGGGTAATACAATGCAGTCCTCTTTATTGAAAGCCGACAGATCACTGTCCTTGTGCCAAAGTTCAACGACTTCCTGACCCAGATCGTTCCTTAGGGCCCCAATCATATCTCTGTCGCAATTCGAACCAGGAAAAACGATCACACCGAATTTCATGCCGTCCTATTTTGGGCAAATTTATGAGGTTTCGTCCAATGTATCTCCCTGAAATACACTATCTGAATAAGGAAGCTGCGATGAGGGCCAGTGCTACTAGGTTGGGGATGTATTCCCTTCTAAACGCAAGAAAAAATGGAGCAAATAAGAAGGAGGTAGGGATCAGTGAAAGTCCAGCCAGTTCTTCCAGGTAGTTCATGTTAAATACTGCCACAACCAGTAGGGCCAGATAAAGCACAAACAGGATGAGGTAGGACTTTCTACCTAAAATGACCATTTTATTCATTTGTTGGTTAAAAACCAGGATCCCGATCACCGGCAGGAGGTAAAGAATGGCCACGTTCAACCATTCTCTTTTACTTAGATCAGGTAAGACCCATTCGCTCGATAGGTTTGGAATAAGTGCGCTCAGGTCCAATGCATCATTCAGGTACATGATAGACGCCAGGAAATAGAAGGGGAGGAGAAATCCCATCGTTGCAATGAGCCACTCTCTCAGAGAGGTCGGTCGCATGATTAAAATGGCTATAACCATCCAAACATAAAACATCAGGTGAGCAGAGATCAGACCTGTAACCAATCCCATACAGAACCCAGCAGCTACCAGGTTATTGTTAGGATGTTCTTGTTTGTATACCTGGATCAGTAGTCGAATGGAGGTAAGGATAAGCGCATTAATCAAAAGTGCGATGGCTGTGATTGATTCAGGAACCAATGCGCTGAATAGTAAAAAACATAATGCGGGCACGTACCCCGAACGTTCCATCAGCTTAAAATCAATTACCACTTTATTCAGCAACAGCGCAAGGGTGAGCAGTGTAATTGTTTTAATACAATTGGCCCAAAAACCAGGCGTATCAATGAAATCAATCAGTGGTCGGATCTCTTTAAATAAGATGGTTCGAGTGGAGTCGATCAAGACGGTTGAATGCAAGGAGGTATTCCAAAAAGGAAACAGCGCTAATGCGGTAAGTAAAAGAAGTGCAATGGGATTGTTGTTTCGAAAAAGGGTTATCACGGGTTGTTATAATTCCAGTTTCGCAAAGCAGATGTAATTCTTGTATACACAGGGAATAACAGCCTGACGCAATCCAATTTGTTTTCCAAACTTGGGCATAAAATCATAATTGCGATCAAGATTTTTCAAGGTTGGTTGTCTTTTGAGCTTTCCATCTGCATCGATGGTGGCAGAGTTCAAAAACAAATCCCTTCGTTCACGTTGATTGAATAGGAACCGTGCTTCACTTCCGGTGTTAAACAATTGATACGATAAGAACGCATCGCTGTTATCATCGTACTGACTCTTTCGAATCGTGTTACTCCATTTTAATTTTCCCTCATCGTTAAACATAAACACCATGATGTTTTCAGACACATAGCGTACGATATTGTTTTGTGGACCAAACCGGTTGAAGGGATCATACCAACCCATGCCATACATCCTGCTCATCGGATAATTATAATAAAGATCGTAAGGCGACATGAACGCGCCGTATCCTCCATACAGGTAATCAAACCGGTTCCAGGCGTTATTGCGACTCGAAGAATAAAATAATTCTGCCGTAACCGCATAACTACCGTCCTGTAAGGGAAGCACATCCCGAATGAAATAGTCGTTGAAAGCAGTTTTGATGGTTCCGTCATCGCTTTTTGCATCGAATCGTAAACTATCGTCGAACTGTAAGCTCTTTTCCGTAAGGACCGTATTTTGTTTTTTGTCCCACACCATCGAGTACAACCCCTCAACATTTCCTCTTCGCTGCTGATAGTAAAGGGAATTGACAATGAGACGCTTGTTGTAGTTGTCGAACCTGAGCTTAACCTCGTCCAATGTCTTTTCATTCAACGAGACGGGAATACGAACCAATGAGTCAGATTGAGCCGCTTTGTACATGAGGTCAACTTTGTTGATGTACTCTCGCGAGCCGGAGCGAGAACAACGGCCAAAAACTAAGTCCCCATCATTATCCAATACAAAGTCAGTGAATAGCCCATCTCGTTCAGGCAGATTAAAATAGAAACTGCTTCTTTTTAGAAGTTCCATGCTTTGGTTATACAGCATCGTAGTGATCTGAAAATTTCTGTCATTGAATCTTCTGATTTTGAATAACAAGATCTTTTTCTTGTCGTCACTTGTTATCATGCTGTAAACCTTGCTATCGTTGGATCCGCTGGCGTGAGAAGTATCCAAGTCAACCGGATCCGACATCAGCTTTCCCTCCTGATTGATTTTAACCATGGCGTAAGAAACAATATTTCGCTTCTGGTATTGATAGAGCATATATGCAAAATCACCGTAGGATACAAAATCTACAGTAAAGACCCGCTCGGGCATAAAATCAAACTTTACTCTATTTTTAAGTTGCATATCGTTATCATAAACTGATATGTCGTGCCTGCTCTTATAGTTTTTATAAATGTTGATGTTGTTTCCCATCTTACCGATGATCTCAAAATTCATCTCACGGTAATCATCGCGATCCACTTCTGAATAACTGATTTTCTGGGCTACACTGCTGAAGCACCACATCAAGAGAAATCCTGCAATTAATGCTTTGTTCATGGCTTAAGGCTTTCCACACTAAAATTAACCCTTGCTATCCAAACTATTTTTTAAAACAAACTTAATTTCCGCATACCTTTGTTTGGCCTTTGGCGACCAAATTCAGCTATACGTGGGTAAACACATCAATCAGGTCACCGCTGCAGGGTTGCTCATCGCCCTTGGGATCATTTACGGGGATATCGGTACTTCCCCTCTTTACGTTTTCAGTGCCATCATCAATGGACGGGTGATCAGTGAGGAACTGATTTTGGGGGGTATTTCCTGTATCATCTGGACGCTTACCTTACAGACAACAGTCAAATATGTCATCCTTACCTTACAAGCCGACAATAAAGGCGAAGGCGGAATCTTCTCGTTATACACCTTAGTCCGCAGAAGAAGAAAATGGCTGTTCCTCCCTGCCATGATTGGGGGAGCTGCATTGCTTTCCGAAGGCATCATTACTCCTCCGATTTCGGTCACCTCCGCTATCGAAGGTCTTCAACAACTGCCAAAGTTTGCTGCCATTACAGAGATGGAAATCGTTTACATCGTACTTGGCATTCTGGCTGCTTTGTTTTTTATGCAGCAATTTGGTACAGCGTCGATTGGCAAAATGTTTGGCCCCATCATGTTCATCTGGTTCGCCATGCTCGCGGTGTTAGGAGTGTATCAACTGCTTGGCAATGTTTCGGTATTGAAAGCCTTTAATCCCTACTACGCTATCCATATTCTCACGACCTATCCCAAAGGATTTTGGTTGTTAGGAGCGGTCTTTCTTTGCACTACTGGAGCCGAGGCCCTCTATTCTGATTTGGGACATTGTGGACGGAAAAACATTCGCATCACCTGGATTTGGGTTAAAACAAGTTTGATATTGAATTATTTGGGACAAGGTGCCTACCTGCTCCAGCATCAGGGCAAGCTATATGCCAATACTACCCTGATGGGCGATTCAACATTCCGTAATGCATTTCCACAGGCCCTGGAATTGAAGAACCCCTTTTTTGCCATCATGCCCCATTCCTTTTTGCTGGTCGGTATCATCATTGCTACCGCTGCGGCAATTGTGGCGAGTCAGGCGATGATCAGCGGTTCCTTTACTTTGGTCAGTGTGGCAATGCGACTTAATCTCTGGCCCAAGTTCAAGATTGTGTATCCAACGGAGGAAAGGGGACAGATTTTCATTCCCTCCATCAACGCAATTTTATTTCTTGGATGCTGCTGCATCGTTTTATATTTTAAGAATTCGCACAGTATGGAGGCGGCATATGGATTAGCCATCACGTTGTGCATGTTTGCAACATCTATTCTATTTGCCAACTATCTGGTTCTTCATCGTGTAAAGCCGGCATTGATTTACCTCTACCTGATTGTATATGTTACGATCGAAATGAGTTTTTTAATTGCCAATCTTGAAAAATTTCCACACGGTGGATTTGCAACGTTTGTTCTGGGAGGTATCTTTTTCATCATCATGTATGTTTGGCATCGTGCTCGTAAAATCAAGAATCGTTATGTGGAGTTTGCACGACTTGAAAATTACCTTCCAGTTTTGCAGGAACTGAGTAATGACCAATCCATAAATAAATACGCGACGCACCTGGTTTATATGACCAGTGCCAATAATCCCAAAGAGATTGAGTACAAGATCATCCATTCTATTTTGAATAAGAAACCCAAACGAGCCGATATTTATTGGTTCGTTCATATTGATACTTTGGACGATCCCTATACTTGTGAGTACGAAGTGCAGACAATCATTCCCAATGAAGTCATCCGAGTTGAATTCAGACTAGGATTCCGTCAACAACCTAAAATCAACTTGATGTTCAGGAAAGTTGTTGAAGAGATGGTGGCCAATAAAGAAGTAAACATCACTTCGCGGTATGAAAGCTTGGCGCGCAATAATATTGCAGGTGATTTCGAGTTCATTGTAATGGAAAAGTTCCTCAGTCTTGACAACGAACTTCCCTTCTTCGAAAAACTGATCATGAGAATTTACTTCTATCTGAAAGAAGTTTCACTATCGGAAGAAAAAGGCTTTGGACTTGATGCGAGCAACGTTACAGTAGAAAAATTCCCTCTTGTATTGGCTCCGGCAAAAAGCCTGCGACTGAAACGAATTATCCGAGATGATGAATAAAAAAAAGAGAGCCAATCGGCTCTCTTTTTTTTATTTGAGATGGTTTATTTCTTCTCTTTGGTAACTGATGCTTTTACTTTTTCCTCGTACTGATCATTCAGTTGCTTGGCTTTTGTTTCTGCTGCAACTACTCGTTGCTTCAGGTTCTTGATACTTTCCAGCTGTAAATTGCTTGGACCTGCTTCATTGAAACAGATGGCAAGGTATACCTGTGTAATATCCTCGCGAAGGCGTGATTCATCCGCAAAAATGGATGTTTGTTTAGTGGGGATTAATTCCGCCCGTAACGTTTCAAGCGCAGTAAGGTATTCATTACCCAGTTTCTGATTCTTTTTATTCTTTAATGAATCAACAGGCAAACGATATTCTTTCTGTTTTGAGGAAATACCTGCTACGATAGTCGCCAATTGTTGATGCAGCTCATACAGCTCCATAGCTGAGGCAAATTGAGCTTTGCGCTCAGCAAGAGTGAAACTTGATTTTTCAGGATGCACCATCTTGAAATTCTGCGTTAACTCTTTACTTCCAACTTTTAATTTGAGGGTATAATTACCGGGTAACACCTGAGGAGCAATCGCACCGCCGTTATCGGGTTTGGTAGCACCTGTAGCAGTTTTGGGAGGCATCATGCGTTGCGACCAGGTAACTCTGTTGATTCCTTTGCGGTTTGTTCCTGGAACACTTTGTACAAGCTTTCCAGCTTCATCATAGATCTCCAACTTGATTGTTCCTGAAAGGATTCTATCTTTTAGGTAATACTCAAATGGTTTTAAGGAAGGAGCATTGGGAGACACCCAGCCGCCTGTACTTGGAAATCCTCCATCGCCAAAACGACCCGTCGAGAGTTCAATTTCTCCCGTTTCGAAAAGATGGATTTCCTTGGATAAAATTTCAGTTGACAAATTGCGCATGGCAGAAATATCATCTACAATTAAGATTCCTCTTCCATGAGTCGCAATGATTAAGTCATTCGTGCGGGGATGAATTTTAAGATCCCGTACCAGGGCATACCAGGGGATGTTGTTTTTCATTCTGAACCAATCAGAGCCTCCATTCAGGGATGCGAACAAGCCCATCTCCGTTCCAATGAATAACAAGTTTTTGTTGATTGGATCTTCTATGATTTTGTGAGCAAATCCACTGAACTCTTTGCTTTTAAATGCTTTCCATGTTTTTCCTCCATCTTCTGATTTGGCAGCATACGTGGCATGATCGCCATACATGTGATTGTCGAATGTTGCATAGACCACTTGCTTATTGAAGTGCGATGGCTGAATGCTACTTACCCAGGTTTGTGACGGAATTCCTGTAGCTGCAATGGCTGTGGAGGTATTGTTCCAGGTTGCTCCACCATCGGTGGATACCTGAAGATTTCCATCATCAGTTCCAACCCAGATTGCATTTTCGTCTAATGGCGATTCTGCAATGGTAAAGATCGTTGTATGATTCTCGGCAGAAGTATTATCCGCACTGAGTCCGCCGCTATTTTCCTGTTCTTGTTTCTTTTTATCGTTTGTAGTCAGATCTGGTGAAATTTTTGTCCAGTTTCTGCCTTGATCTTTTGAACGATAGAGGTATTGAGCCCCCGTGTATAAATTTTTTGGATTGGCTTTTCCAATTACAATTGGAGTATTCCAGTTCCAACGAAGTTTTTCATCTCCAGAGGTCTGAAGAGGGCGAACACCCACCGACTTCACGCTTCTCAAATCAACGCGATTCACATCGCCTCCTTGGGATTCTGCATATACAATGTTGGGATCTGTTGGATCTGGAGTTACCCAAAATCCATCACCACCATAGATTGCTTTCCAGTCGCCATTGCTCACACCGCCTGGAGTAGAAGAGGGTGCTACCCAGCTTCCATTGTCCTGCAGTCCACCGAATACACGATAGGGATCATTCATATCGTGGTCCACATGATAGAATTGTCCCACCGGTAAATTTTGAACAAACATCCACGTAGCACCGCGATCCAAGCTTAAATAAACCCCTCCATCTGTACCTAAGTACAGTTGGTTGGTGTTATTGGGATTGATCCACAATGCATGATGATCGCTATGCACCCATCCGCCTTCACCGCTGGCCTCAGCAAAGGAATAGCCACCGTCACTGGAATACGCAAAGGAGTATGCAGGTCGGTATACGCGTTTTGGATCTTTTGGATCTATAACCAATGTGCTGAAATAAAACGGACGGGATACTACGTTCAATGAAGCGCTTTGTGATTTCCAAGACTCCCCTCCGTCTGCGGTTATGTAGAGTCCGGTTTGCTTTGCTTCCACAATTGCAATCAAGTTATTGGGTGCAGAAGGCGCAATGGCCAACGCAGTTCTGCCAATAGGTTTTGCAGGAAGACCGTTGGTTAATTCTTTCCAGGTTTTTCCGCCATCGGTGCTTTTCCATACAGCACTACCGGGTCCACCAGATGAAAAAGAATAAGGGGTTCTTCTAAACTCCCAAGTACTTGCATAAAGCGTGGAAGGGTTATTGGGATCGATCACCAAGTCAGCACATCCGGCTTTTTCAGATATGTAAAGAATCTTTTCAAATGTCTTGCCTGCATCGGTTGATTTATATAGTCCCCTGTGTTTGCTGTCGCTCCACAGAGGTCCTGGAGCAGCCACGTAGACAGTCGACGAGTTGCTTGGATCGATCACCACTTTCGCAATGTGCTCCGTAGAATCAAGGCCGCCAATTTTTACCCAATTGGAGCCTGCGTCTGTAGATTTATAGAAGCCGTCTCCAATGGAAACTGAATTACGCATGTTGCTTTCACCTGTTCCAACATAGATGACTTTTGGATTTTTTTGATCGATTGCAATTGCTCCTATGCTCTGGCAATACTTATCAAAAATGGGTTTGAATGATGCGCCTGCATTGGTGGTCTTCCAAACACCGCCGCCTGCGGTTCCAACATAGAGTGTTTTTCCATTATCGCTGTTAACGCCTTCAATCGCGGAAATGCGACCGCTCATGGTACCCGGACCCAATACGCGGGCTTCCAAGGTTCCAAATGTACTGGAGTTCACATCGGATTGAGCTTGACTGAACATGGATACAAACAGTATCAGTCCTGTGCAAAGAAGTTTTATGGTATTCATATAGAGGGTTTCAAAAAAAAACCCGGCATGCGACCGGGTTCTTATTTATTCAATAAAAATTATTGTCCAACTTTGAAAATTGATTCATCGATTGGAGCATTGATAACAATCTTGGTCATGGTGATTGGAGCTGGCATTTGACTGTTCTCCATGGTGAATGGAACTACAATGCCTTCAGGAAGTTTTTGATAGTTGCTAAGGTTTACAATTGACTCTACTTCTTGTCCATTTGCAACTACTTTAGATGAAATACGAATCGGATAATAGGTCTTGGGATCAATGAAAAAAACTGATTCAGTCCCACTCTTTCTCGTAAGCTTAATCTTGAAGCACTCGGTACCGTCGATATCTTCTTTTCCAAGCGACTCAACACTGTGACCTTTTTCTTTGTAATTGAGAAATTCTCCTTGTGCATCAAGTTGGTCTTTTCCATATTTCAAATCATCGCTGGTCATAGGCTCTGGCTTACTTTGTCCCATCATTGGATTGAAACTCCATCCACCTTCATTGGTGATGATGGTATAACCAGTCATACCCATTACGGTAAATTCTTGTTTTGATCCTTTGTTGTGAACAAGCGTTACAATAACCGGAATATCCATTCCTTGTACACTGAGCGTTGCCTCTTGACGAATGCTGTTGACTTTTTTCCAGTTATCTGCTCCTCCAATTGCTTCAATATGTTTTGCGATAATCTCATCTGCAGACTGTGCCCATGATGCTAACGTAAGCATGGATGCTGCTAACAGCAATGAGAAGAATTTTAGCTTTTTCATGTGGTGTGTATTTTTGTGCAATTTAGGGGGGCATTCCCGAATCCCCGTTAAATCCGTGTCAAATCGCTGTAATTTCTACATGAGCGGCGAATGGCTCAGGCAGTCTGAACTATTTTTCGGTGTATATTGAATTATGAACTCCCTGGAAATCAAGGCAAATCGAGTCGACTGCCTGAGGCGAATCATCCAGCCCAGCCTGATCAGAGTGGTGGACGGACGCATAGATTCCATCGTTGATCTGAAGGGAATGAGTCCTGACCCCTCTCTGCCATTTGCCTGCCCGGGATTCATTGATGCCCATGTTCATATTGAGAGTTCGATGTTGGTTCCCTCTGAATTTGCTCGACTCGCTGTTGTCCACGGCACTGTGGGAACAATCAGCGATCCCCATGAAATTGCCAATGTGAATGGAATGGAGGGTGTTCGTTTTATGATTGAGAACGGGAAGCGAGTCCCCTTTAAGTTCAATTTCGGTGCTCCCAGCTGTGTACCGGCAACAGAATTTGAAACTGCAGGGGATGTGCTTAATTCCGATAAAGTGGATGAGCTTCTTGCTTCTCCGGATATATTGTACCTGAGCGAAATGATGAATTTTCCAGGTGCTATTGCAGGCGACTCGGAAGTGCTAAAAAAAATTGAGTCTGCTCGCTCCAGAGGTCTTCCTGTGGATGGTCACGCTCCCGGTCTTACCGGTGAGGGCTTGAAAACATATATAAACAGGGGTATCTCAACTGATCACGAATGTTTTACCATTGAAGAGGCAAGGGAGAAGTTATCGTTGGGGATGAAGGTCATCATTCGTGAAGGAAGTGCTGCTAAAAATTTTGAAGCGCTCATTCCATTGGTGGATGAGTATGCTGATCAATTGATGTTTTGCTCAGACGATAAACATCCTGATAGCCTGGTGGAAGGGCACATCAATCAATTGTGTGCTCGGGCAGTTGCAAAAGGTTACGATGTTTTTCAATTGCTACAGGCTGCTTGCATTAACCCAGTTAAACATTACAATCTGCAAATTGGGTTGATGAATGTTGGAGATCCTGCCGACTTTATTCTCTTGAATAATCTGAAGGATTTCAATGTAATTGCAACGTATATCGATGGACAACTGGTTGCGGAGCAGGGACATTCGCTTATACAAACCAATCACATTGCAATTCCGAACATCAACAAATTTGTAATCGATGCAATCGATTCGCAGGATTTATTGATGCCTGCTCGCCCTGAATATACCCATCCTGTGATAGGATGCATCGATGGTCAATTGATTACCGAAAAATTGCAAATGACTCCCAAGCGGGTCAATGAATATTGGGAGAGTGACGTAGAGCGGGATGTTTTAAAAATAGTTGTTGTAAATCGGTATACAAAAGCTCCAATTGCAAAGTCTTTCATACATCGATTTGGATTGAAGTCCGGTGCCATCGCATCCAGTGTGGCGCATGATTCCCACAACATCGTTGCGGTTGGTGTTGACGACGAATCACTGTGTCGTGCCATTAATCTGGTCATCGCACAAAAAGGAGGGATCAGTTGTGTAGGAAATAATCGAGCGTCTGTTTTGGGGTTGCCTATAGCGGGACTCATGAGTGCGGCGGACGGTTATCGTGTTGCGGCTGAATATACCGCTATTGATCTTCATGCCAAGGAACTCGGATCCACCCTTGGATCTCCATTTATGTCCCTTTCATTTATGGCTTTGTTGGTCATTCCCCATGTTAAACTCAGCGATAAAGGGCTATTCGACGGAAATCGTTTTTCCTTTTATTCGTGAACTGTTTTCAATTGTTTACTTTGCATTCATGAACCCAAAGAAAGTTTGCGTCATCGGAGCTGGTCCATCTGGCATTACAGCTGCTAAAAATCTTTTGGATGAAGGACTAACAGTGGTGGTCTACGATCTAGGAGAGGAAGTAGGTGGCAATTGGGTGTTTACTGATAAAGTGGGACACAGTTCTGTTTTTGAAACTACCCATATCATCTCATCACGCACTTTGAGTCAATACGACGATTTTCCCATGCCGGAGAATTATCCCGATTATCCATCCCATCGTCACCTTGCTCACTACTTTAAGAATTATGCGCAGCACTTTCAACTCTATCCTCATATTCGATTTAAAACAATGGTCAAACAATGTGACCGATTAGAGGATGGACGCTGGAGAGTTGTCTCGGAATGCGATGGAGTTGAAGACAGTCAGGTATTTGACGCACTTGCAGTTTGCAATGGTCACCATTGGCAACCGCGAATGCCTTCGTATGATGGAACATTCAACGGAGAGTTCATTCATTCCCATGAGGTGAAACGATTTTCTCGTTTCGCAGATAAACGCGTATTGGTTATCGGTGGTGGAAACTCTGCCTGTGATGTAGCGGTAGAAAGTAGTCGCGTTGCGCGTTCAGTCGATTTGAGTTGGCGAAGAGGCTACTGGGTGGCTCCAAAGTTCATGATGGGTAAGCCGGCAGATGTGTTTAGTACAAAAATTCATTGGTTGCCTAGAAAACTTTGGCAAAAAGTTTCTGCACTCAGCCTGTTCATTCGCAATGGCAAGAACAGCGATTATGGCTTACCCAATCCTGAAGGGCCATTGGGATCCCATCATCCTACCATTAATGAAGATCTGTTTTATACCATCCGACACGGAAAAATCAATCCTCGTCCGGATATTGCTTCACTCGATGGTGATCATGTTACGTTCAAAGACGGATCTCGAGGCCAATACGATATTATTGTCGCGTGTACAGGGTATGTTATTGCACATCCTTTCTTTCAAAAATCAATGATTGATTATTCACAAGGTGAGGTGCCTTTGTGGTTGCGCATGATGCATCCAGAGATGGATAATTTGTACTTCATTGGGCTGTTCCAGCCGCTGGGCTGTATTTGGCCGGGTTCAGAATTACAAAGCAAAATCATGGCTCGTGAGCTCTCAGGGAAGTGGAAGCGTCCTTCAAACATCCGCAATTACATTGATCGCGAGTTGCGTCGTCCTGACTTTCATCAAATCAATACACCGCGGCATACCATAACAGTCGACTACCATCGTTTCAGGAAGCGATTGCTGGAGCAGTTGCCGAGCGATTATATTCGCACTGAAGTTGCTCAGCCTATTGCATAATACACGGTTCAGGCGCATGAAATTGTGCCTTGAATTTGGTAGCCTCTAGGGTAAGAAAGGGGGCTTGATTGGTGATTCCTAATTCAGAAATACACGTGGCAATTTCAGTTGTTTGATTCTTTAATGAGATGCGGATATCTGCAAAAGGTCTGCATTTCATAGTAGCCTTTACATCCACCCAGGTTTTCATCCACTGATTATTCAATAGAGAATAGGTCATTAAGTTCATGCCCGGCACGGGTAGTGCGATACCAAGCGATCCGGTGATACACACTTCTGCTAGTTGAGATTCACTGGAAATTGTAGTTTGTAAT
Source organism: Chitinophagaceae bacterium (assembly GCA_017856605.1). Taxonomy (GTDB): domain Bacteria; phylum Bacteroidota; class Bacteroidia; order Chitinophagales; family Chitinophagaceae; genus Pollutibacter. The sequence continues at coordinate 3,028 of JAFMES010000016.1, read as the reverse complement.
TTGCTCTTTTCAAATTGGTGATCAATAGGGAGTAGGGTTTTGGGATAACCCCAAATGTTTCGACCTGCATCTACTGATTGTTGGGTGGTGACAGGAATCTGAATGATGTATTGTCCGATTTCTCGATTTTCTTTTGATGCATAGAGGTCCAGCCAACTCTTCCAGCCAGAGCCGGATGCTACCGGTACAACTGGAATTGCGATGATCACTTCATGGTATGCACCAAGGTCCGAGTCCTTGTATTGAATGAGTCCCACCGCCACCAAAGGTTTTCCTCCTAGAACCAATGCGGGCTTGAGGCGTGTGCTCTTCAGGTAGTGCTGAATGGCATTCGTATTACTTCGATATAACAAGGCGATGTAGTGGACATCCCTGAACTCAACTGGAAAGCTGTATGAGGGAGTAGTTGACATCTGGCTGCATTACCTCATCCTGTCCGCACTGCTCAAGAGCTTTTCGTCAGCGCGGATATTTTGATAGGAAAAAAGGAGCAGAATTACCATAAATAGTGGGATTAACGCAATCAGTTGCCAATCACCTTGAGCAATGCTGATCTCTACTTTTCGCTCTTCAACGATAAAATATTGAGTTGCAAAAATACCCGTGCAGAGCAGGGTGTTTAAGATGATCAGCGCCTTTTGTTGTTTCCTGTTTTTGAATAAAAATATAGCTACAAAACTGATAATTCCTGCAATGACCGAAAGCGCAAAAAGGGTCAAGTGTTCTCTAATGCGGATGGTCACCACCTCAGAATTCATAAGCATTCCCTTGAATACGGGAAAGTTTACGTAAACCGCCGCCAGTGCTGCGCTGATCAATAACCAAAGGGATTGTATGCGTTGTATCATGGTATGAATTTAACCCAATTCCGGATAGAGTGGGAATTGCAGCATGAATGATTTTACTTCATTACGAACGTTGGTAACCACTTGTTCATCGTCTGCATTCATTAGAACAGTATCAATCATCTCCACTACTGTTCCCATGTGTTCCGCTTTTAATCCGCGTGTTGTGATTGCAGGAACTCCAATGCGTATGCCCGAAGTAACGAAAGGACTCTTGTCGTCAAAGGGCACTGCATTCTTGTTCAGGGTGATGTGAGCGCGATCCAGTGTTTCTTGAGCTTTTTTGCCTGTGATATTTTTATTGCGAAGATCGATCAGCATGAGGTGATTTACTGTTCCGCCGCTGATCAGGTGATATCCTTTTGCCACAAATGCAGCTGCCATTGTTTGGGCATTTTGCTGTACGTCCAGTTGATAAGTTTTAAAGGATGGATCGAGGATCTCTCCAAATGCAACTGCTTTCGCGGCGATTACGTGTTCTAGGGGACCGCCTTGCATGCCTGGAAATACAGCTAAATCCAGCAGTGAACTCATGGAGCGAATATTTCCCTTTGGATCTTTGATGCCATATGGGTTATCAAAGTCATTCCGCATCATGATGACGCCACCTCGAGGTCCTCTCAATGTTTTATGTGTGGTTGAAGTAACGATATGGCAATGATCAAAGGGATCGTTCAATACACCTGCTGCAATTAGTCCTGCAGGATGTGCGATGTCTGCGAGTACAAGTGCTCCAATTTCGTCAGCAACTGAACGGATGCGTTTATAGTCCCAATCCCGACTGTATGCAGATGCTCCGCAAATGATCATTTTTGGCTTTTCAGTTCGTGCAATCTGCTCCAGTTGTTCGTAGTTGACAAGACCAGTTTCTTTATCTACGCCGTAGAAAAATGCCTGATAGGTTTTGCCGCTGAAGTTAGCGGGACTTCCATGTGTGAGGTGACCACCCATGCTGAGGTCGAGTCCCAAAATTTTATCACCTGGCTTAAGGCATGCTAAAAAAACAGCCGTATTGGCTTGTGCTCCACTGTGCGGCTGCACATTGGCCCAACTTGCTTTAAAAGCCTGTTTGAGTCGTTCGATGGCCAGCGTTTCAATTTCATCCACTACTTCACATCCACCGTAATATCGTTTTCCCGGATAGCCCTCTGCGTATTTGTTGGTAGCCACAGAACCCATCGCTTTCATTACCTCTAGGGAAGTAAAATTCTCAGAAGCGATCAACTCAATTCCTTCACGTTGTCTCTTTAATTCTTTGTCAAGAAGACTGAACACCAAAGCGTCTGCCATGCCCTTAAATTTTGAGCGAAATTACTTCAATTTTGCACACCCATCGAAATAGTAGTGGTGCAACTTTCGTACTCGACGGGATCGTTACTGCAAATGATTACCAGTCGCTCGGAACACAGCTCACTGATGAGCCGTTTGTAGAGGTCAAACCCCATTTGATCAAGGTTCGAGCAGGGTTCATCCAAAAGCAGAAGCGGGGTATCCGAAAAAAAAGCTTGGGCCAGCTTTACCCGCTGTTTCATACCGCTGGAATAGTAGCGGATCTGTTTGTGGGCTGCTTTTTTTAAACCGATGTATTCGAGTATTTTCTCACTATTCCAGTCGTTCCGGAAGGGCTTAAAGGATGCGTGGTAATTGAGGAATTCGGTTGCAGTCATTTCCTCAATCAATTCGAGGTAAGGGGCAGCAAGGGATAGGTACTGGTAAGCATTTTCTTTTTCAATATGACCGGTAGCATGCTGCAATTCGATGGTTCCTTCGTTCAAATGAAGTGAACCGGCGATGCATTGAAGAAAGGTTGATTTGCCCGATCCGTTATGGCCCGTTATGGCATAATGATGGGGGGAGCTGAATTCAAGCTGAAGGTTACGAAAGATCCAATCGCGATTGAACCGTTTACCGGCATTATTCACCAAGATCTTCATCGCTGGAATTTTTCGAATAACGTTTGATGATCCCTCTTGCACTTTCTCTGATGAATGTGATGATTTCATCGCGCTCATCGGTCACAGGAAATTCTTCTTCAATGAACTCCAATGCCTGAGAGGTATTCATTCCTTTATTGTAGATATGGCGGTAGATATCGAGAATTTCATTGATCTTCTGAACATTGAAACCCTTGCGTTTAAGTCCCACTGAATTCACTCCCGCATATGACAAAGGAGTTCTTCCAG
>JAFMES010000137.1 GCA_017856605.1 Chitinophagaceae bacterium | reverse complement strand
ATCATTTCCCCCTCTTTCCTTAAATTCGCAGACGAAATTTTCTGATTATGTCTGAAGAATTAAGACAACACATTCAATTGGCATCCGGGTCTATGGAAAAAGCAATTTCCCACCTTGAGGCAGAATTGATCAAAATCAGGGCTGGCAGAGCCAACCCTCAGATGTTTGATGGCTTGACAGTCGACTACTACGGTTCTCCTACACCCATCAATCAAGTCGGAAATATATCAGTAGCTGACGCTCGTACCTTAACCATCCAGCCTTGGGAGAAGAGCATGTTGCAACTTATAGAGCGATCCATCATTGCGGCCAATTTGGGGGTAACCCCTCAGAACGATGGCACCATCATCCGGATATTTTTACCCCCATTAACGGAGGAACGCAGAAAAGAAATCGTTAAACGAGTGCAAGCTGAAGGGGAAAATTCAAAAATAGCCATTCGCAACATTCGTCGAGATGCCATTGAACAGGTAAAAAAACTTCAGAAAAACGGATTGAGTGAAGATGCGGCTCAGGATGGAGAGAAAGAAATCCAGGAGCTTACCAACAAATTCATTTCTTTAGTGGAGAAACATCTTGCCGCTAAGGAAAAAGAGGTCATGAGCGTTTGATCATTTGTTCGCTAAGCGAACGCCGATCAAGATGACAACCAATCCCGCCACTTGTCCGAGTGTCACACTCTCATTGGAAGTGAGTCCCCATGATATTGCAACGAAGGGTATGCCGTAAGTGACCGTTGATGCAAATACCGGTCCTGCTTTTTTCATTAACGAGTAGAATAAAACAGAGGCTACTCCAGTCCCAATCAAACCTAAGGTACCTGCCGCCAACGTACCTTGATTCCAGTCGCCATTCACTAAATGCGGGTCGGTAAAATAACCTGTTGCAATCAATACAATAGCAGTTGGTACGATCAATGAGCTAAATGCAATGGATGCTATATGCATCGGAGCTACATTTTGGATATACTTATTGACCATATTCACGTTCAAGCCGTAACAAATGGTAGCACCAATAACAAACAACGAATAGGCAATGTGATCAAAATTGATCCCTTTTTCACCGTTCAAAAGCAGAATAAGCATTCCTGCAAACCCTATCACCATGCCGGCCCATTTTATCCAATTCACCCGCATTTGGAAGAAAAAAGTTCCGATTGCAACTGTGGAAATAGGGGTTAGGGCATTCAATATACCAGCCAGAGAACTGTCAATCTTCGTCTGAGCCACGCAAAAAAAGAATGCTGGGAAAAATGTTCCCAAAAAGCCCGACAAAATGATTGGTCGCAGTGCTTCTTTAGGAGTCTCCTTGAAGGCTTTGAATACAAATGGCAACATAAACACTCCTGCAAACAGAATCCGGATGGAGGCTACTTGATAGGGGCTCATGGTTTCCAAGCCCTCTTTCATTAGGATAAATGAGCTGCCCCAGATCAAACACAGGGCGATGTATAATATCCACTTCATAATGCGGAAAATTGGACTGCAAATGTCGGTAAAAATCTCACCTCACCTCATTTTGATTAAGTTTCAATCCATAAATTTGTCGCTCTGCATCACTAAAACCACTCCGTTGAATACTGCAACCTACCAGATACAGCTCCCACAGTTTGAAGGACCCTTCGATCTCTTGCTTTTTTTCATCGAACGGGATGAATTGGATATCTACAATATTCCCATTAAAAAGATCATAGATGACTTCCTTCTGTTCATAAAGCAGTCGGAAGAGGACAACATTGAATTAAGCAGTGAATTCATTCTTTTCATATCCACGCTCATGCGCATCAAAGCCAAGTTGCTTCTGCCTCGCAAAGAGTTGGATGAGCATGGAAATGAAATTGATCCGCGCCAAGAGTTGATCGATAAGATCCTTGAATACAAGCGCTTCAAAGAGGCTTCGTTGAAATTAGCTGAACTGGAGAAAGAGCGTATGTTCATGTTCCGCCGCGGCAATTTGCAGCAGGATCTTTATTCAGTGGGTGAAGAAGCTTCAGAGGGGACAGAGATTCAGTCGGTATCGTTGTTCAAGCTCATGAAAGTGTTTGAAAAAGTGATGCAGCGACTTCATGATCGGCAAAATGCGCCTCAGCACGTTGTATACCGCTACAACTATACCATGGAAGAAACTCGTGAATTTGTCTTGGGATTGAGTTCAAGAGAGAAGACACTCTCCTTTGAAAAAATGTTTGATGTTTGTCAGGACAGGGTTCATGCCATATTTATTTTCCTGTCCGTGCTGGAATTGGTACAGCAGCGATTCATGACCATCATCGTCGGAGAGGGTCGTAACAACTTTATCCTCGAGTACAACGAAAATCGCTTCGAAGAAGAAGCGGAAACAGTTACTGAATAACTTTTACGCTATCCTTCATCATGGATAGTGCCGCTTCAGCAATTGCTTGTGCATCGTAATGGCATTCACGATGTAACTCCTTTTGCGATCCATGTTCCACAATGCGATCAGGGATACCTAAAATTTTTACTTGAGCACGATAGTTATGTGCTGCCATGAATTCCAGCACGGCAGAGCCAAATCCACCCATAACAGTTCCATCTTCCACCGTGATGACCTTACTATAGGTAGTAAATACTTCGTGCAACAGTTCTTCATCAATTGGCTTTACAAAGCGCATGTCGTAATGTGCCGGCTGAATACCTTCGGTCCGAAGATTGCGAATGGCAGCAGCTGCAAAGTTTCCAGGATGACCGAAGCTGAGTATAGCAATATCTTTTCCTTCTTTTAATCTGCGCCCTTTTCCAATGGTAACTTCTTCCATCTCGGTTTTCCATTCGGGCATTACTCCTTCACCCCGTGGGTACCGTATAACAAAAGGCAAGTCGGTTGATTCCAGTTGGGCGGTATACATGAGGTTGCGCAACTCTGATTCGTTCATTGGAGACGACACGATCATGTTTGGAATGCAACGCATATAGGCTATATCATAAACTCCATGATGTGTTGGACCATCATCGCCTACCAGTCCTGCTCGATCGAGGCAGAAAATGACCGGAAGTTTTTGTATGGCAACATCGTGTACCACTTGATCATAGGCCCTTTGCATGAACGAAGAATAGATATTACAGAACACTTTGAGTCCCATGGTAGCCATACCCGCACTCAAGGTTACCGCATGTTGCTCGCAGATCCCTACATCAACTGCACGATCGGGCATTTCTTCCATCATGAATTTCAAAGAGGAGCCCGATGGCATTGCTGGTGTTATGCCGAATATTTTATCGTTGTTCTTAGCAAGTTCGATGATGGTTTTTCCAAATACATCCTGGTATTTGGGGGGCTGGGGCGTATCAAAGGTCTTTTTGAAGATTTCACCCGTTACTTTATCAAATAAACCCGGAGCATGCCATTTGGTTTGGTCTTGTTCTGCCAATGCATACCCTTTACCTTTAGTGGTGATGATGTGCAAAAGCTTTGGTCCCGGAATATCCCTGAGATCAGCCAGGGTATCCACCAGCTTGGTGATGTTATGGCCATCAATGGGACCAAAATAGCGAAGTTTCATCGACTCAAACAGGTTGCTGCTCTTGGTGATGAAGCCCTTGATGCTATGCTCCAATTTGGAAGCCATCTCTCGGGAAAAATTACCTCCTACGGGTAACTTACCTAAGGTCTTCCAGATGTCGTCCTTGATTTTATTGTAGGTATGCGAGGTGGTGATATCGGTCAAGTATTCCCTCAATGATCCCACATTGGGATCAATGCTCATGTTATTATCGTTTAATATAACCAGCAGGTCGCAATCCGCTACCCCAGCGTGGTTCATTGCCTCAAAAGCCATTCCCGCAGTCATTGCACCGTCGCCGATGATGGCGACCGACTTCCGATCGTGTTCGCCTTTGTGTTTTGCCGCCAAGGCCATACCAAGTGCAGCTGATATCGATGTGGATGAGTGCCCAACACCAAAGGCATCGTATGGACTTTCACTGCGCTTGGGGAAGCCGCTTAAGCCTCGGTATTTTCGGTTGGTTGGAAATTCGTCCCTTCTTCCGGTTAGAATCTTATGCCCATATGCCTGATGGCCAACGTCCCAAACCAATTGATCGTAGGGGGCATTGTAGATATAGTGCAATGCCACGGTCAATTCCACCACTCCAAGACTCGCTCCAAAATGACCGCCGTGAACACTAACGACGTCGATGATGTACTGACGCAGTTCATCACAGACCTTATGAAGATCCTCTTTACCCAGCCGTTTGAGGTCGGCCGGACCATCCAATTTCTTCAAAAGTGCACCAGGTTCTATCATGCTGAAGTCTTTGAATTTCAAACAAAAAGCCCCCCAAATTGTTCGGGCATTTGCACTGAAAATCAGGTTAAAGTTAATCAAAATACCTGCCAATCAACCCGGTCCACTGCCTCTGGTCAAAAAAAAGAATTCATATTCGTTCATTGGTATAGTTTTGAACTATGTTCAATCGGGTAAACAGCTTGTCCAAATACTGGCTTTTTCAGTCGCTCGGCTGGGGACTCTTTATCGCCATCAACCTGTTTTTTATTTTCACCTACGATATCCTTAATCAAGCTTCCTTGATTCGAATGGCGACCTATGTCATTGAGGGTATTTTGATCACGCACCTGATGAGAAAGTTGTACGGAGCTATTCGATGGTTAAGTCGCCCCATCAATCTCCAACTCATCGGCTTTGTAATTTTTTCATTTGCCTTTGGTTTGATTTTTGGGGTACTTGATTATTTAATTAGTGTTCAATTTTCTTTAGAAACCCCACAAGATTTAAAGCTAAGCGTGTGGCAAAAAATTTCAGCCAATGCGTTTAACGCCATCTCGGTCATATTTATCTGGAATTGTATTTATTTCATATATCATTATGTAGCGCAAGCGCGACAAAACCAACTCGATAATTTAAAGTTGGAAGCTCTTGTGAAATCCCTTGAATTAAAAACGATAAAATCACATATCAATCCCCATTTCATCTTCAATGCGCTTAACAGCATTCGCGCCTTGATTGATGAAGATCCGGTTCGTGCCCGTAAGGCCATCACTGCACTCAGTAACATCCTGCGATCCAGTATGATTTCTGATCAGCAGGAATTGATCACCTTGGAGAAGGAAATGGATATTGTAAAAGATTACCTCGATCTGGAATTGATTCGATTCGAAGATCGATTAAAGGTAACCTACGAAATCGATGAAGAAACACTTGATCACCCCATTCCGCCCATGATGCTTCAAACGCTGGTAGAAAATGCAATTAAACACGGAATCAGTAAATCCATCACCAGCGGTGAGATCAGAATTGCTTCTGCCGATCAATTAAGTTCTTATCATCTTTCAGTAGTCAATACGGGAAAACTTTCAAGCACAAGTGATAAAGAAGGATTTGGCTTGCAAAGCACTTCCAACCGGCTCAGTCTCTTGTTTGGCGATCGTGCATCATTCAGAATTGAGCAGAAAGATGAACAATTCGTAGAAGCAAATTTATCGATCCCCTTGACCTAATAATGAACAATGAAAAAGAGGGCTATTATCATTGATGATGAACGACTGGCGAGAAACGAATTAAAAAAATTGCTTTCGGAATACGATGAAATTGATGTCATTGCCGAAGCCTCAAATGCCGATGATGCCGTTGTGTTGATCAATGAACAGCAACCCGACCTCATTTTTTTAGATATTCAAATGCCGGCAAAAACAGGGTTTGATCTCCTTTCAGAATTAGATCGATCTCCATTAGTTGTGTTTACAACAGCTCATGACGAATTTGCACTTCGGGCCTTTGAAGTGAACGCGTTAGATTACCTCCTGAAACCGATAGAT
>JAFMES010000136.1 GCA_017856605.1 Chitinophagaceae bacterium | reverse complement strand
ATAAGATATTCCTACTTTATTTAAGATGAGTGCAAATGCTTTTGTAATGGATTGGGCTCTTTGATCGAAACTGCCGGCACACCCTACCCAAAATAAGTATTCAGGCGAATTCCCTTTTGCAATTTCCTCAGACATAATGGGTACATGCATACAATACAGTTCAAATTGTTTTAGTCCAATCCGCGCGTTGTTCCGGTGAAAACTTCCAAGGAGCAAAATTATTCTCAACGTTACCAAACATCATGGTCCACTCCTGAGGGGCTGCACTTTTTTCCATGATCAGGTACCGGCGCATCTGAAGGATGATGTCGAGTGGACTGATGCTGACAGGACATTCCTCAACGCATGCATTACAAGTGGTACATGCACGCAATTCTTCCTCAGTTATGTAATCGTGTAGCAAGGTCTTTCCCTCGTCAAATTTTTTTCCTTCTTGTAGTAATGCACCAACTTCCTCGCAACGATCCCGGGTAGCCATCATGATTCTGCGAGGAGAAAGTTTCTTTCCTGTTTGAGTTGCGGGACACGCTGCACTGCACCTTCCACATTCAGTACAACTGTATGCATCCAGTAAATTCTTCCAGCTTAAATCGGTGATGTCCGCAGCTCCAAATTTTAAAGGTGCGGGAGATGATTCGCCTGTCGCCAACTCCGGCTGAAAAGCATACATTACTTCTCGTTGTACATCCGGCATGTTACTCATTTTACCTACAGAAGTCAATCGTGCAAAATATGCATTCGGGAATGCCAATATGATATGAAGGTGTTTGGATCGGCTTAGGTAGTTTAAGAAAAGAAGAATGCCTGCAATATGTAACCACCATGAAACTCGTTCTATCAGGACTACAGTAACTGGATCACATTTTTGTAAAAGGGGATGGAGCCATGAAGAGACAAAAAAATTGCCGGTGAGATGTTCGGTATACGGACTGTAGTTCCATTCTTGTAATAGCGTATCGGCTGCATTCATGAACAAAAACAATCCCATCAGCACGATTTCTGCCACCAAGATGATCGCCGCATCTTTTGAAGGCCAACCATTCAGGTCACTATGCCGAAACCTCCAAATTGCAAGAACATATCGTCTAGTGAGGAAAATTATACATACAACTAAAACGCCCAATGCGAGGACTTCAAATGCATTAATTAATACTGCATACCATTCGCCCAGGAAGGGAAGAAACAAACGATGGGTTCCGAGTGCACCATCCAGAACTATTTCAAGTAGTTCAACATTGATGATGATGAATCCAACATAAATGATTAAATGAAAAAATGCAACCAGGGGATACTTGAACATTTTCTTTTGTCCCAATGCAAGCATCATAACGTTTTTCCAACGTTTTCCTGATTGATCATTGAGGTGTTCATCTCTGCCTAACCGAATGACCTTGGTGATGGATCGAAAACGTGTATAAAACGAATATCCTGCCAAAAGGAGAAGTGTGCAAAAAAGAATCTGGGGCAGGTAAGTCATCTACTTCAATTCTTGTGCTAAATTACACCTTGTACAGATTCAATTGAGCAAGAATGCAACGAAAAATTATCCTTACCGCAGAACAATCTAAAATGAAATTGCGCAGAATGGCTTTTCAAATTGAAGAGCACAATAGAGGCGTAGGAGAAATTTACTTAATGGGTATACGTGAAAGTGGCTTTTTGATTGCGCAATTGTTAGGGGCAATGATTACTGAGTTAACAACACTGAACGTTCAGGTGCATCCTGTTGTGATTGATAAGCGTTCGCCCCTCCATTGTACGCTGGCTTCTGATCTTGATATAAAAGATAGAACAATAGTATTGATAGACGATGTGGTAAACAGTGGCAAAACAATGCTCTATGCCTTGCTCCCAATTTTGAATGCATCCCCCAAAAATGTTCAAACCCTTACTCTGGTCGAGCGTAGTTACAAGACCTTCCCAGTTCATGTTGATTATGTCGGGATTTCACTATCTACCACACTGCATGATCACATCACGGTTGACATACAACCCGGACAGCTTCCTGAGGCTTTTTTACATTGATATCAATACGCAATGGCATGCAATCGCCATTTACCTCGGGTGTTCCATTCCAGTGCGGGAGCAGGAACTTTCAAAACGTTAATAATTGAAAAGATAGTTTTCAGGGTCTTGTTCTTGGTGGGAATCCTGGTTAGGTCTACGTCCAACGAAAGCAATACCCGCTTGTATCGATCGATATCTGTTCTGTCAATCCAATTTCCATTCATATCCTTCCATTTGTTTTCATAACCACCCAACATGGTTCGGGCATTGTAACCAATTGCAATGTTTAACCATCCAGGAAGTTTTGAATCAGGCAGAAATGACTTCGGGTTGATACTTGCCCAGATGATCTGCCCATTGTAGTCTTTCAATAAACGTTCCACATCACCTGAGCCAAATAATTCATCTGCCCTGGGTTTTAATGTGCCATATTGATAAGGGGAGTAGGAGAGCTTTAAGGTTATCCGTTGATCTTTCCACAAGTATTCTTGTCCAACAAACAGCAAGGCCCCGCTTGCATTAGCAGCCATATCCGGAAGGCTGAATCCCCACTTATCTGAATATCCATCCAAGACTTCAACAATTCCCAGAAAACTCATCCCACTCAAAGCACCCACCCATATTGATGTTTTCTCATTCATGCCAGCCCAGCGCCAAATATTGCTGGTGTGGCGACTAATTTGATATGTCGACCATGCATGCCCTGCTTTATCCATTTGTTGCCACTCTTTCCAATCGTTGTAGAAGTGAAATGGTGCTTTAGGATAATTTGAATACCAAGCATTATTAAGTGAATAGAGCGTTCCACCCCATAGTGTGGCCTGTACACCTCCCAGAATCCACCGTTTGTGGGCAGACGACCGGTAACTGCTGTCCTGTGCATCGGCAGCAAACATGATCAACATCAGCTGAATAATCAAGAGGCCTCTTTTCATTATGTTTGCAAAAATAACCGTTAATGGAACTACAGATTCAGGAAAAAATAGATTCATGGCTGAACGGCAGTTACGATGAAGCGACAAAATCCGCTATCCGCAGTTTACAAGCTGATCATCCCTCTGAATTGGCTGATGCATTCTACAAAAATCTGGAATTTGGTACAGGTGGACTCCGGGGCATTATGGGAGTAGGAACAAATCGTATCAACAAATACACGATTGGTATGGCTACTCAGGGATTTGCTAATTATCTCAAGAAGTGTTTTGTTGGAGAGGAAATAAAAGTTGCCATTGCCCATGATAGTCGCAATAACAGTCGCCTGTTTGCTGAAATTACCGCTCACGTAATGGCTGCTAACAATATCCATGTATATCTGTTCGAAGCGCTTCGTCCAACTCCTCAGCTCTCTTTTACCATTCGTAACCTAAAGTGCCATGGCGGTGTGGTTTGCACTGCTTCTCATAATCCAAAAGAATACAATGGATATAAAGCCTATTTCAATGATGGAGGTCAATTGGTTCCGCCGCATGATGAAAATGTAATAGCTGAAGTCAATGCAATTTCAAGCGTTGATGACGTTAAGTGGTCGGGCGGAGATGAGCGTATTCATCTACTTGGAAAGGATGCTGATGATGCATACATCCACATGGTGAAATCCCTCAGTGTATATCCCGATGTAATTCAACAGCAAGCAGATTTAAAAATAGTATACACGCCCATCCATGGAACCGGATTTAAAATGGTTCCAGATGTTCTCACAGCTTTTGGCTTCAAGAACATCCATGTTGTAGAAGAGCAAATGGAGCCGAACGGAAATTTCCCAACCGTTGTATACCCCAACCCAGAAGAAAGTGAGGCCATGCGTCTTGGATTAGAAAAAGCCAAGGCAGTGGATGCTGATATTTTATTAGGGACTGATCCTGATGCAGATCGGGTGGGAGTGGGCGTGAAAGACACCCATGGAAACTGGGTGCTTCTCAATGGAAATCAGACTGCAGTTCTGGCTTTCAATTATATGATCGAAGCCAGAAAGAAAAAAGGATTATCAAAAGAAAATGATTTTGTTGTTAAAACAATTGTAACTACCGACCTGATTGATATCATTGCTTCACGAAACCATATAAACTGCTATAATGTATTGACTGGTTTCAAGTGGATTGCGGAATTGATTAAATCAAAGGAGGAAAATGAGAATTACATTATTGGAGGTGAAGAATCCTATGGCCTGATGATCGGTGATCAGTTGCGTGATAAAGATGCCGTTAGCGCGGTAGCCCTGTTATGCGAGATGGCTGCATTTGAAAAGAACCAAGGAAACAGTTTATATGCTAAGCTAATTTCCATATACAGGGAATATGGATTATTTCGTGAACACCTCGTTTCTATTACCAAAAAGGGTAGGGACGGGCAAGAGCAAATTGCTTCTATGATGAAAGCATTTCGCGAATCGCCTCCTTCCATGCTTGCTGGCACTAAAGTGGTGGGACTCTACGACTATGAAAAACAAGAAGCAAAAGATCTGTCCAATGGTCAAGTTTGTAAAATTGATTTACCTAAAAGCAACGTTTTACAATTTGTTCTTGAAGATGGAAGTAAAATCAGTGCTCGTCCTTCTGGGACCGAACCTAAAATCAAATTTTACTTCAGTGTACAACATGCGTTAACTCCTGAAGAGCAGTTTGACCAAGCTTACGCTGCTCTTGGTGAACGGATCGCAAAGGTGGTAGAGGATTTGAAATTGTAATACGGAATGCGGACTTCAGAAGATACATACTTGCATAAAGGACTTCGCTCCAAATTGATTGATTCAATCAGGGAAAAAGGAATCACGGATGAAGCTGTACTCAATGCCCTTCTTTCCGTTCCGCGTCATTTTTTTCTCGATTCAGCCTTTGAAAAGCAAGCGTATGAAGATCGCGCATTTCCAATAGGCGAAGATCAGACCATTTCTCAACCGTATACTGTTGCATATCAGTCCCAATTATTAGAGGTAAAACCATTTGAAAAAATACTTGAGGTGGGTACTGGCAGCGCTTATCAAGCCTGTGTTTTAGCTGAATTAAAAGCAAAAGTGTATACCATCGAGCGTCAAAAAAAATTATTTGATGCTAATAAGTCGTTTTCATTCTTAAAAAAATATCCCACACTGAGAATGTTTTATGGAGATGGGTTTGAGGGACTGCCCACGTATGCTCCTTTCGATAAAATTTTAATTACTGCTGCTGCGCCCCATATACCAGAGGCGTTGTTGGAACAACTGAAGCCGGGAGGTTGCATGGTTTTGCCGTTGGATGAAGGGGAATACCAACGGATGCATAAATTGACTAAAATTGATCATCAGTCTTATGTGCAGGAGAAATTCGATGAATTCTCATTTGTTCCCATGCTTGTTGGTAAACGATAAGCAATCATTCAAGGTCATTGCTGCATCTGCATACCTTCTTGCATACCATCCATGCCACTTCGGGTGTTCTTGCGCTTGAAAATGGATGCATCTACTTTACCAAATCGATAACTGAAATTCAACCGGAAAACTTGCCAGTCGCGTCTCCTGGAATTGGTTTGAGTAAAGAAGGGTGATTCTGAAAATGATCCATAGACCTTTGTTTTGAGCACATCATTCATGCTCAAGGTCAATGAACCTCTTTTTTCTTTTAAGAAATCTTTGCGAAGCGCGAATTCAAGACCATAGTTGGGTTTCACATATCCCTGTGCGGTTGTTTGAACAAAACCGCCCCAGCCACCGCCACCACCGGGAGGGCCTCCCATGCCACCACCTCTTCCGCCTCCACCACCACCGCCACTGCTTTGTGGTAAAATGGATTTACTCCTGTAATCACCAGAAAGCT
>JAFMES010000135.1 GCA_017856605.1 Chitinophagaceae bacterium | reverse complement strand
ATCATCTTCATCAATCTGAGTTCTGGTTCCCATATTGATTCGCAGCTTGTCAATCTCGTTTTCAATACGCTGCAGATCATTTCCGATATGATTGACCAGCATATTCAAAGCCTTTGAGCGAATATCAAGGCCCTTAGCGCGAACCAGATCGGTCACCCATTCCGGTAATTCATTATCGTATAATTTCCGAGTGGTGACGACTACTGCGTTGGATTTTAGAAGCTTAGAAAGTCGACTGCGACCATCCAGCTTTTTATCTTTATGCGCTACAATAAAAATAGTTGATGGCAGTGGGTGCTCAATGTAACTTTCCAGTCGATCTAACTCCTTGACATGTTGAGCTTCTTTTACTATGACGACTTGCCGTTCATAAAACATCGGGTAACGTCTGCAAGCATTAAGGATGTCTTCAACGCGACTATCCTTTCCATAAAAAATAGATAAGTTGAATGATTGTTGATCCTCGGGTAGTAACTGGTGCTCTGCAAAATCAGTTATTTTGTCTATTTCGTATGCTTCCTCACCTTCCAGCCAATACGTAGGTCGGAATTTCCCCGTCTTCCAAGACGCTACAATTTCAGCAGCCTCCATTTGAATGTCTTTTGTCAAAAAAACGCATATTTTAACATAAACAAAGGAGTAAGGGGATAGATTTTTATTTCCTTTGTAAGACAAAAGTATCAATAACCATTTAAAAAATCACCTTTAATTCAACTGGTATGAATAACAAGAACAGCATCATCATTCTCCTTTCGGTTCTTTTAATAGGATCGTGGGGCTATTTCTTTTACGCTAAAAATCAATCAAATGCAGTAATAGAAGAAAAGTCGATGGAAAATGCTGCATTGGATTCTTCAAAAAACGCCATCCAAAAGGAATTCGACGATGCACTTTTACGTCTACAGGATATGACTGCCTCCAATGCATCGTTGGACAGCATAGTTAAACGCAGAGACAATGAGATGAGCATTCTGAAAGGAAAATTCAAATCCTTAGTGAGTAAGCAAAATGCTACCGCTGCCGACCTTGCAGAAGCAAAAAATCTTGTGAGTGAGCTCAATGGAAAAATTGCAGAGTATGTAATGGAGATTGAGCGACTCCAAACTGAGAATAAACAACTCAATGTTGATAAGCAAAATCTCACTACAGAGAATAAATCACTTTCTACTAATCTTGCAAGTACAGAAGCTGCTAAGAAGGAGGCAGAAAATAAAGTTGATGTGGGTTCTACCCTTCATGCATCTGGCTTCAGCATCATCCCAATTAATGAAAAAAATTCAGGCAAAGAACGCTCTACAGCATCAGCTAAGAAAGCCGATAAATTGAGGATCTCGTTTAACCTCGATGAAAACAGAATAGCCACCTCGGGGCCTAAACAACTTTTCATCATTGCAAAAGATCCTTCAGGCAAGACAATTAAAGAAGCCGCACTTGCTTCGGGTTCTATCAATACTCGCCAGGACGGTCAAGTAGAATTCACTACAAAGATTGACGTAGAATATAAGCAAGGCGAGTCCAAAGGCGTGAGTTTCGATTTAAGGCAAAGTGACAAATACGTCAAGGGAAATTATGCTGTTGTTGTTTACCAAAATGGATTTAAAATTGGCGAAGGCATTGCCGTATTGAAGTAGTTAGAGCAACGCTCGAATTTGAGCGCGACCAAGATGAACGACTGGGCCAGTTCCGGATGATCTTCCTTCATACTGAAGAGTCAATTCGATGAATGAGCTCAGTCGTTTTGTTAGATCAAACGACCAGAGATAGTTTTTGCCTTTGTTTAGCCCCTCGAGCATCACGTATCCAAGGGTGGATGAAACATCGCCATTGAATTCGATGCGGTTGAATGAAAACCTTCCTCCTATGGATGCATTTGCAACAAGGTTGTATTTGGCATCAACTTGCAGACGAGCCAATTTAGCTACTTCACCACCCACATTTTCTTTCTTCTGCCATTGTAATCCGGTCTGAACACGAAACTCCGTTCCTTTTGTGTAAGCAATACGGGGCTCAACTGAGCGAGCGCGTATTGAATAGTTGCGGTTACTAAACGCAGGTGTTGAAAGCTGTTGATTATTCTCTCTTAAAAGTAGTTCAAGGGTGTATTTTTTTGCAAAATTTAGTCGCATGCGTGCAGATTGGTCGATTACCTTTCTGGATTCTATACCATACGATAAAAACGCACGTTGACTACTATTCAAAATATTATAGTCGATACCCCAAATCTGACTATACTTATTGAAAGAAAGGGTATTACTGAAAATCTGATCCAAGGAGATCAACAATGAATCTTGAGCAGCGCGTGCAAATGGATCATATACTCCCAACCCGTTGGAGATATTTTTTTGATAACTCTGATAAGAGGACTGCCAAAAGAACTTTGATAAAAACGATTTCCAGCGAGTTAATTGAAGCGATCCCCATCCAACAGAAGGATCCACCGTTATCTGGTAATTGAATTGCAGATAATCGGTCCGTACAAAATCGGTAGTAGGTGTGAAAATACGAATGAAACGAGCCTGGTCTCTGAAATTTGCAATTTCAAATTCACTGATTTGTTGGATTCCATCGTTATTGTAATCAATCCAGGCATATTCACCCTGACCAATGGGCACTTCAATAAATGTAAAATTTCGTCTTGGCTCCTGCCCTTTTCCTGCTTCGTATAAAACATTACCCGTTATTCCACCATTCCAAACATCTGTAAAATATTCTGCACGTCCCAATAAACTTTGTTCAGCATCTTGAGGAGAGATCTCATTAAACACATCCAATTGACGAAATGTAACATTTGCTCGAAACTGGTGATGTGGATTTTCCATCCATTCTCCATTAAGATTGAAATTATGACTGCGATCTGCTCGAATCATTTTGTTACTGTCAGGAAGCTGGTCTGCACGTGTGAAATACTTTACACCCCAACGATTGGAACGTTCGGGATTGGATCGGGTTCCAATTTGAAATGTTGAGAACGAAAAGCTTGCAGGAAGCAACGAATCAGACTGATAGGAAAGATTTCTTTCCAAGGTATACCGAAGATTGAATTCACGGTTATTCCAATGACTCATTTTCTTTGTTGCGTCGATGATGGGACGTAAAAACGAACCCTTTTTTATTCCGTCTTCAAATTGAGTTATAGCTAGCGTATTGACCAAGCGCCAACCTTGTTTATTGAAGTCTTGTTCAACTTGGTGCCGTGATGCATTGAAATTACGGTTGCGACCGTACTGTGTAAATCCATAGAGCAATCGATGCCCCGACTCTTGTAAACCTATTTGAGCTGATGCAATACGTTCCGTAGCTCTTGCGGGTAAAAGTTCCAATCCCCAATCGCGAGAAAACTCAACAGATCGTAATCGCTCAACAGGTCGAAAGGAAGAGTCGGTCCATTCGTATCCCAACCCAGTCAATAGTTTTCGTTCTTTCACACCATGAAGTGGTTGTTCGTGCAAAAGACCAACCTTAACTGCCATTCCATTTTCCCTAGAATTTTTTTGAGCAGAAAATGTATTGTAATCAAAACTGCTAACCGCAACATCCGATTCAAAACTGGTCCGCTTACTTATTTTCCACTGTGCAGACAGGTTCATGATTTGCTGAGATCGGGGTGCAACCAGCAATACCACAGGATTAAATCGCCCATTTTTTTTACCCGTAGAAAGATCAGGAGCTACCCATTTGTATACTTTCCCGTTTGAAGCAAGAGTGTTATCCAGTACATAATCGCCTTGCCCCTCTCCCACATCTTGAAACGAGACATTAAAAAGGCCGAAAGCAGGCTGAGTGGTGTAGACAAAAATCGAATCCCGTTTATTCGGCGCATAGAGGGTATCCATTTTCTTGTAAAGAATGGAGGTTCGAGAAAATGTATCGGGAAGTGCAGACGGAAAATAGGCATTTGGAATTGTGCCCGGTAACGTAGATAAAAAACTTTTTTGTGCAGCAGTCAAGTTCTGATTTATTGGCGAATTTTTGGCGTCTGTATTGGAATAGATACCCAATGAAATGGCTAACTTTTCATTGACACTGATTCGATTGACAGCAAAGAGTTGGGAATTCAGATAATTTCGATCGGCATACTCAAACTCTACCTGGATTCGTTTATCCTTTGTGATCATTTGCTTTGGCATAAAGGTGATCTCGGCAGTATTATAATTGATGATGTAATCTTGGTCCTCCCCCCGTTGCATCATTTCTCCATCGATGAACACTCGCTCAGTACCAGCAAGAACAATAAAAAACAATTCCTGATTGGCGCCTTTGAGTCGATAGGGGCCTTGATTGCCTTCAATTCCCTGAAATATGTTTCGTGTAAACTTGCCTTTGGCAATTGCACCACTGGCTAATATTTTATTGGTAACACGATTAGAAAGTTGGTTTTCTGATTCAAAAGAGACCCCTTGCAAGCGCTTATAAAAATTTAAATACCTCAATCCCGACTGCCGTATATCCAAATCACCCGCCAATAGTTTCCATTGTTGCTTAGAGAACTGAATAAACACACGATCGAATTCATTCAACTGCTGTGTATTCCCATCGGGCTGAATGGGAATATTATTATCGGAAATTGCAGCATTCAGCAAAATACTATCCCCTAAATACCCGCTGAGCTGGAGGTTCAAACTCGAATTCAGTACAGCATCTTGTCTATTTCCAAATGCGAGCGATCTACCCAAGCTACCGTTGGAATTGACCTTACCCCAATCGGGACGAATTTCTGTAGGAGTCGACTGAATCATAGGCGCTCCTGCGATGGCAGTTCTAGTAAAGACAGAATCAAACGACATCGCTCGCATCGGAGCAGTGAATTGAAAATTAAAAACGCGGTACTCTGACCAATACAACTGCAATGGGGGAATTTTTTTCCATCTGAATCGGGATGATAATGGATCTATTTCATAGTAAGTTGAATCTAATCCATTGATCTTGAATGTACCAGGAACGATACTTAATGTATCTATAATGATAGAACCTGAGTCAACTGGTATGAACTTTGATCGTATGTTACTCGTGGGTTGAGCATACAAAGTCCATACATGGAGCACCATGATCAAGAAAAGACTTGACCTTAAAAAAATCACTTTTGCTTATTTAAGCAGTTTCATTGCTACCGGATCCCATTTAACCACTTTACTTTTTTCATAGCTGAGGTTGCTGGCAAGAGCAGGGCCAGCTGCTCGAAGGCCAAAAGAAGCGTCTTCAACCACAGTTCCACCACTCCGAATTGCTTGAAAAAAGTTTGCAAAATGGTCAACACGCTCATCGTACCCCGCAGGTGCAGCGTACTTTACCTCTTCCGGAGGAAAAGGCTTTCGGTCTTCTTTGCTGAACTTTTCGTTGTACCACTTGATGTAATCGCTTTTCTGTTGTGCTGAAAAATGGAGATAGCTATCGTACCCTCCTAATTCAGGAGCTTTTGGCAGTTTTTGTTTTTTCAATGTAAATCGATTTCCTCCCCACTCAATCACCCCTTCAGAACCGACAATTCGCGTACGGTTGCTTCCTCCGGATCCATCTGCGAAATTCACGCGAAGCATCATTTGAAAAGCACTGTGCTGATCGGTTTTTGGGTAATCCATGACGGCAGCCAATACATCGGGAACATCGCGACCGTCTTTCCAGAAGCTCAATTGACCACTGGCAAATATCCGATTAGGACCATAGGAGTCCAGTGCATGGTGAACGGCTGAAATAAGATGAATAAACAAGTCCCCTGCTACTCCTGTGCCATAATCTCTATAGTTTCTCCACCTAAAGAAGCGCGTTGCGTCAAAAGGCTGCTTGGGTGCGTCACCAAGAAATGAGTCCCAATCAACCGTTTCAGGAGATGCATCCAATGGGAT
>JAFMES010000134.1 GCA_017856605.1 Chitinophagaceae bacterium | reverse complement strand
AGGATACGGTCGTCGGACGATCCTCTTGTTGAGTTCCCTAAAGTCAGAGATGAACCTCACGGTTCCATCCTTCTTGGGAATGATGAAAGTTGGAGCTCCCCATTCTGAGCGGTTAACCTTCTTTAGCACTCCTATTTCGCACAGTCGTTCCACTTCTGCACGTAAGGTATTCAGGTGGCATTGAGGCACCGGATATGCTCTGGCATGGTAAGGCTTGGCTCCTTCCTTAAGCTCAAGGGAGACCTCGGCATCCTTCCAAGTGCCTAAGCTTCCATCGAATAGGATTTCGTGTTTCCGAAGCAGAGCTAACAACTTCTTCTGTTGCGCTTGCTGCAGGTTGGCTTGTGTTTGACAGAGCTTCTCGAGATCTGCTGCCTGGTATTTCGCATCAAGAATCTTCTTGAGTCGATCGGAATCAGGTACGATTTCTTCGGGATCCTCTATGTGATAGGAATCCATAGCTGTGGCATCGTAGTCCTTGAAGGGCATGGTCGCATGGTCCCAGACTACCTCCTGAGTAGAGAACTGTAAGTTGATACCGAGAAATTGGAGAACATCTCGTCCAATAATCATGTCGTAGTTACCAAGATCCTTGGTAACGTACATGTTCCATTCGATGAGCTTGTCATCTTGCAATTCTGGCAGAGTGAATTGACTCTTTACCATTCGATTAGTATCGAGTTGTCCACCAGGGGTACTCCATCCCTGTGACACCTTTCGCTCCTTGAGCTTCTTGGTAAACTTTTCAGTAATTAGAGTCCCAGAAGACCCACTGTCTAATAGGGCTTTGACCATTACTGGTTTGGCCTTGCCGACTCTAGTATTGAATCGAACAAAGGCAATAGGACGTAAATCAGATTCATGATTTCCTGTCCGCCGTCGTTTCTTTGGATTGGGGTGGCCTCGAACAGACATTGCTATGGCATTAGCATCCAATAAATCATCAATGGATGACCAATCGGACATTACACTGGTACTAGAACAACTACTACTATCATCATCAATGATAAAGGAGTTTCGTCTTGCATGCATACTGCTGTCAGTAGAAACTTCATCGCTACTATTTGATGTTACACTATCGTCACTGTCCAGTGCAAATAGGTCTCGTGGTACCAGGTGAGGTCTGTCCTGACCTGCCATTCAGCAGGTGGCTTCGCTAGAGGAGGAATCCTCATCACTGTCCAAGTTGAGGTTCTCCATGTCCTTGTAATTGAAACCATCGAGTGCGTCGAAGAGGGACACCGATGGGTATGCCACCAGTCCACGTGGTATCACCCCTAAATACGCTAGATTTAGACACCAATTTGGTGGGTACGAGACGAATTGACTTAGAACCGATTAATTCATACGATAGTACCCCATTATTTAGGACCTAATTCAACTAATCGGTTTCCAGTGCCCACCGAACATGTTGAAAACGATCTACCTAATTAGTTTATTTTCCACCGATCTTCTTTTTTGAACACCAATTAACGCCAACTTAACTAATTGTGTATTAAGAAAACTCCAATCCATCAGCTTTTTTTCACATCGTTTTATCCGTAATTTGCTCACTTATTTGGGTTCAATTACCTCATTGATTGGCTGTAAACAAATGCCACATCAGTGTCCATACTGCGGTAAAAGGGTGAAGACCGCACGAGGGGTTAAGCAACACATAAATCAGTCACCCCGGTGTCTGAAAGACCAGGAGGCAGAGATCACAAATAAGACCCAGGCCATAAATCTGCATGATAATGCATCTGACCGATCTGATAGCAGTTCCGCTGCATCCGAGGGCAATAATCTCACTAAATGTGTACCTCGTACCCGACAAATCCGGCAGAAATCAAATCAAGTTAATGCAGATACCTCTATCGATTTTGGCAATGTAAACAATGATTCTCCTGTTAAGTCACCATTCCGCAAAAAACATCGCACCGATGACCTTGAAACAAGCGATGAAGAGGATTTTTTGATTGCATCAGACGATGATGCTATGGAAGAAAAAAAGGCCAATGCTGTGGAGCCTAACGTGAAAATGCTGGCTGATTTTCGTGACTATTGCAACAATCATGCTAACAAGCATTTGGGTTTGCGACAAGCTGACAAAACAAGCATCAAACTATTACATGTTTTGAAACAAAAAGCACCCTTATCTGCTTACCAAGATGTGTTGGAATGGCATCTAAAGGAATCGGGACGGTTGAAAAAACACCAAACGCTTAAGGACATTGAACAATATTCGCATCGCAATACCCTGCTGAACCGTTTATTTGACCGATATAATCTGCATGGTTTGATCCCCAAGATGCAAACAATTACCCTACCAAGCAGCAGGGCGGTTGTATCGATTCCATGTAATAATGCTGCCGATTGCATTGTATCATTGCTGACGGATCCACGTTTTAAATCTGCAGATTATTTGTTTTTTGACAACGATCCATTGGCAGATCCCCCTGATGAGTTGCCAAACCTCGCGGATATGAATACTGGAGACGCCTACTTGGAGTCGTTTCGGAAGCTGATTACCAAGCCAAACCAAGTGTTACTACCCATTCCTTTGTACATTGATGGCGCTGTCACTGGGCAGTTCACAGATCTGCCTATTACAGCCTTGAAAATGTCGCTTGGAATACATAACCGTACAACTCGTGATCATGATTATGCCTGGAGACCACTGGGATTTGTGCCCGCTGTGCGAAAAGGCAAAGCCAGGGGCAAACGAATCTTTCAGCAAACAGGTCATTTAGAGGTGGAGGATGTCATGGTTATGGATGGTGAGGGCGACGAAACAAGTGGTAATGATGACGCAGATCAGGATGGTAATATTGAAGAAGACCCAGCTAAAGCACAGGATTTTCATACTATGATTGCGACAATTCTGGAATCCCTGATCCAACTTATCGAAACTGGTTTCGTATGGGATTTGGTGTACAATGGAAAACTGTACAAAAATATCGAGTTTGTTCTCTTTGTTCCCTACGTGAAATGTGACACCGAGGAAGCAGATCTGTTGTGTGGGAAATACCTGGTTCGCAGCAGGTTTGTAAAACATTTGTGTCGCTACTGCCACTGTCCTACTGATGAAGCTGACAATCCACGGGCAAATTACCCACTCAAGACACAGAAGCACATTGAAAAGCTAATTGAACGCGGAGATTTGGCTCGTCTAAAGCAGATCAGTCAGCAATACATCAAAAACGCCTGGTATCGCGTGCGTTTCCATCAGGCAAATGATGCAGGAATACATGGAGCCTGCCCATCCGAAAAACTCCATGCTATTCAGTTGGGTATTTTTAAATATATCCGTGAGATATTCTTTCAATATTTGGGTAAAAAATCCTCTTTGGCCGATGATATCAATGGATTGGCTGTTGTTTACGGTAAATCTTTGACAAGACAATCAGAACGTGACATACCTAACACAAACTTCGCCCAGGGCATACAAAAAGGGAAGGTAATGGCACGCGATTTTCGAGGTATCTTGTTAATTATGGCAGCTGTGCTCCAATCATCGATGGGAAAAAAGCTCCTACTTCAGCGCAAAAAATTCGGTGGAGAGGCAGGGCTTCGCGACTGGTCCTTGTTAGTGGAACTACTTTTGGAATGGGAAGCTTACTTATGTGAGAAGACCATGAATCGAAAAGATGTCAAGCGATTGGCAAAAAAGCATGTTTTTATTATGTACATCATCCGGCAAGTAGCCCAACGAACACAAGGAATGGGCCTCAAACTCATGAAATTTCATTCCATAAAACATTTGATCAACGACATGCTTCTGTATGGTACGCCGATGGAATTTGACACGGGATCAAACGAAAGCCATCATAAAGCCGCCAAATATGCTGCAAAGCTCACCCAACGAAAAGAAGAAACCTTCAATTCTCAGACCGCGAAACGTCTGATTGAGTTTCATTGCATTGATCTTGCTATGCAGGAGGTTACCTTTGGTGAGCAAGTTTGGACATATTTTAATGACGTTGGCACTATTATTGATGCAAAAACTGGAGAAGTAGTCCAAAATGGAAGCGATTCCGGCAGCAGCAGTGTCACAAATCAGGATGGTGTTGCATCTAATTCGGATGGATCATCAACTACCGGATCCGCTAGCAATGACATGGAAATCAAGACGTTTGGCACATGTATCCAGGTATTTGAGGACGAAGAGGATGATTTTAGCCCCAGTTTCCGCTTTTTATCACGCTCGGGGACGGTGTCCGATTGCAGTTGGAACAACGAGGTAATAGTGTTCTTAAACAATCTCCAAAACCTGGTGATCAGCTACATTCCGGAACCCTTTCTGCCAATACGAACAGAGCATCGTCGAGGTAAGACAATTTTTCGGGGTCATCCTAACTACCGATCCAGTGGCCGGCCGTGGAAAGATTGGGTACTGGTTGACTGGGGACCTGGATACGGAAGCCTTCCGTCGCATATTTGGTGCTTTGTCTGTTTAACAAACATGCCGATTGGTGGAAACACCCTACAGTTTGGGGGCATAAACCTGGCAGATGGTGTTTATGCGGTTGTAGAAGTTGCGAACTATACAGAAAATGACGTAGGTGCATCGGACTTTTTTACACCGTTGGAATTGGAAGTGGGGGATATGGACGAGAATGGTACAGTCACGGGTAGACGTTTCTACCTTGCCAATACTGAAGCTTTTGTAGGCACTTGCTGTGTTATACCGGACATCGGCGGCAGAAACAACAGTTATTTCCAGGTAAAACCACGTGCTGAATGGACAAAGCTGTTTATTGCCTGGCTAAAAGCGCCTCATAGAGAAGACGTTATGGAGTTTTCAGATGATGAGGAAGAGGCCACTTCAGATGAGGAAGAGGCTCCTAATTTAGATTGAAACGGTAGCAATAAAATTAATAAGATAGGTCATGCCCGCCTTTTTGTCATTGGTATTTAACTGTACCGTTACTTCACGTCTACACTAGTAAGTCAAAAACTGTACTCAAAACATGTATGTTTCGCCTGCCTATTTAGCTCATTTTTCAAATCAAATTGAAGCAGAATTTACTGATAGGGAGGTGGATTCCAACTAGAAAGATCCACGTCGGGCCAGCAATTTCCCCCCCTTTATCTCTGTGTTTTGTATTCAGTTCAGCGCCATTTTGGACATTAAAAAAGATGTGATACAAATACTTAGAAGGATTATGTCTCTCCATGCTCTTATAATGTTATTCAGGGACTAGATATTGGATAAAAAAGGACCAAATCAGTGTGCAAATAAAAACGGATCGGATTGGTTTTCGGCCATAAAAAGTAAGTTTGAGGCAAAACGATAGCCTTTCCCTATCCGATCTCTGACCCATTCATCCATATCGTCCAGCATGCCAAGTAAGCAAACACAACCGAAGCGTGGAAAGGAGTTGGCGATGGCCCAGCGTTTTGCCTCACAGCAGCGTGGTACCAACACGGTGCATACGGAAGAAGAGGAAGAAGACGATGGTAAGTGGAGTTGTAATAAAAGCGGAAGGAGTTGTAACGAAAGTGGAGTTCTCCACGGTCACGATGATGATGATACGATGTCATTGCATCTGCAGCCACAAGCATTCTCTTCACAATATTTCGAAGGCCGACACTAACAAGCCCTATTTGCCTTCCAGAAGAATCAGTAGACGAGCCCCAAACGTTTATTTCCACCAAGCCAAAAGCGAAAAAAAGAACCCACAAAGAGGCGGAGGAGGATTCAGATTCGGAGCCGTCGCGACCACCTCTTAACGATACCACCCATCATAACCGTGCAAAGTTACGCCTCGAATACGCTCAAGGCGAACCTATAGAAATGCCTCCTAAGCGAAAGAAGGTGAAGACGGCCTCGACGAAAACGCCCTCCAGGAGTGCACGGATCAGTGCG
>JAFMES010000015.1 GCA_017856605.1 Chitinophagaceae bacterium | reverse complement strand
TGCATTGAAAACCGAGATATGGTAGTCGACTGTAGATTGTAGCGCTTTCGTATACGATCTAACTCTGAACGCTTCGATCGGGGGAAATCCAAAAATCCAATTGATTTAGTTTGTGTACTGTACTGCTGCAATCCCCCAATCAGGTAGAGCTGCGGCATTAGGGTAAAATATCCTTTTTTTGTAATGGCGTTACTGAACGAGAAGGTGTGAGAAACACCAATAGTGGTAGAAAAGTCGTTTAAACGGATCTCAGAAGTATCCACGATCTCAAATTCATCTCCGCTAATTTCTATTTCGGCCTGCGATACATCCATGTACTTACCGGTAGCCCACCCCAGCGATAAAAATGGGCGAAGCCATGGACTCCTCATTTGTGCATACCCGTATACTTCGTGCTGATACGGTGTATTCATATTGAATGTATTTTTTTGTTGATCGCGCATCAGATTTTGATAATTGCTGTATGAAACTCCATACATGAACTTCTTACCAATATGATCAAATGAAGGCGAGATTGCCAATTGATAAAAAGTGGGCTTACCATCAAACGTACTCATATACCCGGTTGCACTCAGTCCCAGTCCCGTTTTATTGAAATACGAAAGAGAAGGCATGAAGGCGGCAGTTCCCCGAGCAACCTGCTGCGTATTGAATGCTATGTTGTTCGCACTGAACAACCGATTACTGTAACCTAGGTTTACTGAAAAAAAACTTTCTTGTTTGTATAACTCATCAAACAACGCTCGCAATTCAGCAACAAGGCTATCATTTTTAAGGGATTCAAGTTCGTACTTGAATTCATTCTCATTGAACTTGCCCAGTTGTGCCTGAGATGATGAGCTGGATAAAAGAAATACCGCTATCAAACCAATCAAATATGTACGGATATAGCTCATAGCAGACTGATGGCGTAAAGGTAGTCCTTTGCCTCTCCTCTTGCCAACTTTATCCCCCTGAAACAAATGTTAAATCCTAAGAAAATTCGATGAAGGTGATTTCCGGTAAAATTCCAACCCGTCCCGGATATCCCAAAAATCCAAAACCTCTGTTTACATATAGGTGCTGATGTCCATTTTTGTATAACCCTGCCCATTGTTTATAGACATACTGAACAGGACTCCATCTAATCCCGGGTATTTCGACACCAAATTGCATGCCATGGGTGTGTCCGGAAAGCATTAGATCGATATCGTTATACTCTTTGCACACCTGGGCATCCCAATGGCTGGGATCGTGACTCAGCAAGATTTTAAACGGATGAGGCTCACTCCCAGCATAGGCCTTTTTAAGATCTCCATATCGACTAAAATTGGCTTTTGCACCCCAGTTCTCAACCCCAATTAACGCAAACGATGCACCATCTCGTTCGATGATGCGGTGTTCATTCATCAATAGGTTCCAACCCAAGGTTTGATGGACCGATTTCAGTCGTTCAAAATTTGCCTCCTTCGCCGCTTGATCAGGCCATGGGTGATAGTCGCCATAATCATGATTCCCCAAAATGCTGTACACCCCCATGGGGGCTTTTATTTTTGAAAATACTTCAGTCCACCCATCCATCTCATCGGCCTTGTTATTGACCAGGTCACCAGTGAAAAATACCAGGTCGGGCTCCAGCTCCAACATCTTTGTTATTCCCTGTTCCACAGCTTTTTTATCCTCAAGACTTCCTACATGTATATCTGATATATGTATGATTTTCAAATTTTTAAGCTGATTAGGAATATTTTTAGATTTGACTTTTACCCGCTGAATTCTGTAATTGTACTTGTTACTGAATCCATATAGCAAAGTGCTGAATAATCCAGCGCCAATTCCAATCCCCAACCAGGATAAAAACGTGCTTCGGGGTATGGCTTCTCCCCCAGACAGCCCCTTTCCATTGGCAAGACCTACCGTAGTTTGTCCCCCCCACTGCAAAAGCCTTCTGAGGTCGTCAACTAGAAAAAAGAGTGCTGCTACCAGTTTAGCAATAAAAAAACCCATGATGATTGCAAACAAATACGTCCTAATCACTAGTGGCAATGCGTTGAATCCGATAACGGGGATACTTAAAAAAAGTAGGAGCGCAACTACCGTGAACGACCAGTAGATGGCATGGATCCAAAACCGTGCTCGTGGAGGCAATGAGGAGGTTACAATTTTCAGCGACTGAAAAACGTAGAAGTCAACTGCCAGCATCACCAATATAAAAATCCAGGATCCAAATAATCTTCTCATGGGGATAATTACCGTGTCAATAAAGGTAACATTATGTGTACCAAAATGATACCGAAAGCGTAAATTTGTCAACCTGACACAATCATAAATTTTCGTGCATGGCTCGGATCATAGGAGTGGCCAATCAAAAGGGAGGGGTAGGAAAAACAACGACAGCCATCAACTTGGCAGCCAGCCTTGCCGTACTTGAATACAAGACACTGTTGGTAGATGCCGATCCCCAAGCCAACAGTACTTCTGGAGTGGGTTTTGATCTTCAAAATATCCAAAGCAGTATATACGATTGCATGGTGGGTGATGCGAAAGCAAAAGATGCCATATTGAAGACTGAAATACCCAATTTGGAACTGATTCCTTCGCACATTGATCTGGTGGGTGCCGAAATTGAAATGATCAATTTCCCAAATCGGGAGAATGTAATCAAACGAATTCTAGAAGAGGTTAGAGATGAATACGATTTCATCGTGGTGGACTGCTCTCCTTCATTGGGACTCATTACCGTCAACGCATTGGTAGCTTCAGATGCCGTAGTAATCCCAGTTCAGGCGGAATTCTTCGCATTAGAAGGTTTAGGTAAATTATTGAACACTATAAAAATCGTTCAAAGTCGACTTAACCCCGATCTTACCATTGAAGGTATATTAATGACCATGTACGATGTCCGCTTACGCCTATGCAATCAAATTGTTAATGAAGTCCGTAGGCATTTTGAGGGCCTGGTATTCAATACCCTGATCCACAGGAACTCCCGCCTCAGCGAGGCTCCGAGCGTAGGCAAGCCAGCAATTTTATATGATGCAGAAAGCAAAGGAGCAATCAATTATCTCAACTTGGCTAAAGAAATCCTACAAAAAAACGGTATGACCAGCATTAAGGAGTCAGAACGAACACTAAACCTTGAAAATGAGCCAAAACCCATCCAATAAAAAAGAAGCCCTGAATCGAGGAATACGCTCGTTGTTAGGAAGTATCGATACGGAGATGAAGTCTCCTCTGGGAAACCTTGCCTCCCCCACTGCACCGGAATCTGCTCAGCCTACCCGTGTTGCGATTGAAGATATTATTCCCAATCCCAAGCAACCCCGACAAGACTTCAATCAAAAGTCGCTTGAAGAACTTGCACTATCTATCCAGCAACACGATATCATTCAACCGCTGACGGTAAAAAAATTACCCAACGGAAAATACCGCTTGATAGCGGGAGAAAGAAGATGGAGGGCTGCTCAATTAGCCAAATTAAACAATGTACCTGTTTATATTCGAGAGGCAAACGATCAGCAAGTCCTGGAACTTGCTTTGCTGGAGAATCTTCAGCGGGAAGATCTGAATGCCATCGAAATCGGACTCAGCTATCAGCGCTTAATGGATGATTGCGCACTGACACAGGATCAGGTAGCGGCCAGAATGGGAATCGATAGGAGTACCGTGTCCAACTACATTCGGATGCTGAAACTGCCTCCCGATATTATAGTCGCAGTGAGAAACGGCTCCCTGTCCATGGGACACGCACGAGCACTCATCAATGTGGGAGAAGTCGATAAGCAGCTCTTTGTTTATCATGCGATCGTTTCAAAAAAACTTTCCGTTCGACAAACGGAAGAAATGGTAAAGAACCTGTACCGGTCAAAGAAAACAACTGCAACACCACCTGCAAAGTCGAACGACCCGTACAAGCGAATTGAATCTCAACTCTCTTCGCATTTTGGAACAAAAGCTCGCTTGGACCATCATAAATCTGGACACGGTAAGATCAGCTTTGAATACTACTCCCTTGAGGAGCTCAATGGCTTACTTGAAAAAATGAATGTTCGCATACAGTGATGACGATCGGCATACCTGCGCAAAAGATCTTCTTAATGCTTAGCATCACCTTCATTTCGATGCAGTCAATTTGCGCGCAAGTCGCCTCACCTGTTGCTCCTACCACACCCAGCCCAACTCAAACAGATACCCTTAAAAAAAAGCGTTCAGTAGCTTCTACTGCTGCACTTTATTCAACAATTCTACCCGGACTTGGGCAGGCATACAATAAAAAATATTGGAAAATACCCATAGTGTATGGGGTGATCGCAATCCCAGTTTCCTTGTTCCGATACAATAGCAATTGGTATAAGAAGACGCGAGAGGCATTTACCATCCGATCAACCAACGACACTGCCAACTTCAATAAGATTGATCCTCAGCTTGTTCCTCTATCCAATGAATCGCTTCGCCTTTACAGGAACGAGTTTCGAAAAAATATGGATTTTTCTGTACTCGGCATATTGGTAGCGTGGGGATTAAACATTGTTGATGCAACGGTTGATGGCCATTTAAGAGGATTTGATATTTCCGATGAAGTCACCCTTAAGCTTGACCCTCATTTCTCTGCACCTACGGGTCAATGGGGACTCAAAGCCGCATTTCAACTTAACTTTAGCAACAAGCATAAAATGCATATTGGCCGTTAAATCTATACCATGAAAATTGCATTGATCGGATATGGAAAGATGGGGAAAGCAATTGAAGAAATTGCCATTGAACGTGGACATGAGGTTTCAATCAAGATCGACCTGGACAACCTATCCGAATTCAACCAAGCAAATTTTCAAGCAGTTGATGCAGCTATTGAATTTACAGGGCCACATACCGCTTTTCAAAATCTGATGCAATGCTTATCGTGGGGCATTCCGATTGTATGCGGATCAACCGGATGGCTGGACGCATTTGCACAAGTTGAACAGCGATGCAAAGAAAAAAAAGGAAGCTTTTTATACGCAAGTAATTTCAGTGTGGGTGTGAATATTTTTTTTGAAATCAACAAGAAGTTGGCTGAAATTATGGCCACGCAACCCCACTATATTCCTGAAATAAAAGAAATACATCATACACAGAAAAAGGATGCTCCCAGTGGAACGGCAATTACTCTGGCTGAACAATTGCTTAGCGCGGACTCAAAATACAAAGGGTGGACAAGCGGTCCTTCAAACCAACCTGATCAACTTCCAATCCTGAGCGAACGCATTGACCCCTATCCCGGCTGGCATGAAGTCATATACCGATCCGAAGTGGACGAAATCAGTCTGATACACAATGCAAAAAGCAGAAAAGGTTTCGCTTTGGGTGCTGTACTGGCTGCTGAATACATCCAGGATAAATCAGGGATTTTTACAATGAAAGACGTTTTAGGTTTTGGAAATTAATACCTATGCTCAACAAGAAAACACAGTATGCATTTCAGGCACTCATGTATCTTTCTGAACATAGAGCAGAAGGACCTGTTCTGATTGCAGAGATTGCTCAACGAAAAAAGATCCCCCTGAAATTTCTTGAAAACATTCTTTTAGAATTAAAGAAGGCGGGGGTGTTGGAGAGTAAAAAAGGGAAAGGTGGAGGATATTACATTAAGGAGGAAGCGTATGGGACACCACTTGCTGCAATCATCCGAAAAATCGAGGGTCCTATAGCCATGCTCCCCTGTGCCAGTTTATATTTTTATGAACGATGCAAAAATTGCGATGAGAAACACTGCGGACTTCACGATACGATGGTCTTGGTCAGGGATGCAACCCTAAAAATTTTAGAAAATAAGACCATTAATGATCTGTCTAGTAAAAAGAAAAGCAAATGAGTGAGGATTTAACTATCGTTCAAGGCGATAAAACTGCCCAATACGAGAATCTGCTGCCACAGATCAAAGGATTGCTAGAGGGAGAAAGTGATTTGATTGCTAATCTCGCCAATGTAGCAGCAGCCATCCATCAGCAATTTCAACACTTGTGGGTCGGATTTTATTGGGTCAAAGGAGAAGAGCTGGTACTGGGCCCTTTTCAAGGTCCCATTGCTTGTACACGCATTAAGAAAGGAAAAGGGGTATGCGGGACTGCATGGGAAAAATCAACAACATTGATCGTACCGGATGTAGAAAAATTTCCAGGACACATCGCTTGCAGCAGTTTATCCAAAAGTGAAATCGTATTGCCACTCATGAAATCAGGTACCGTACAAGGCGTACTGGATATCGATAGTACCGAATACGCTACCTTCGACGAAATCGATGCACACTACCTGAGTGCAATCGTTAATTTAATTCCTCTTTGAGTATATTACTCAACCCTTTCATTCAATAATGCTTCAATAAGCTCTCTGAACTCTTCTTTAAAAGCTTCATGATGCTTACCGGTAGCGGGACCAGAATACCCAGCATGGGTCTTGCGCACCGTCCCATCTCTACCAAGAATAATCATGGATGGAAATGCTTTGATGGGTGTTAATTGCGGAAGCGTTTTTTCTGTTTTCAAGCTATCCGCAGAGGTAACCCCCGTAATCAACATGGAATAGTTGACATCAAATTTTTTCCTGAATCGATTTAAATTTTTTCTAGCTCGAATGGAATCTGTAGTGTATTCATAGGCCAATCCAATCACCTCTACTCCTTTTGCTGCATATTCTTTGTGAAATGAACTTAGAAATTGAGTTTCATCCATGCAATTGGGACACCAAGATCCCATGATCTGAATGATTACAACCTTGTCCTTAAATCGATCATCGCTGATGCTTACTGGGCGTCCTTCCAGATCTGGAAATGCAAAATTCAATCGGGATTCCGATCCTCTCAACTTCATCGCGGCAGTCGATTCATCAATCTTCATTTCCTCATCACGCCGGGCAGTCCATTGTTCAATATGTGTAGGTCCGCTGGCGAAAACTCCATTAATCAGCTGACCTTCTTTAGTGAGACGAGCTGCAAAAAAGAATGCATGGGTTCCATCAAAAGCAGACATCACGAGTGAATCGCCATCAAAGCTTCCCTCCAAAAAACGGTAATCCCCTGTTGGCGTAAGAAAAGTCCCAAATAACGTATCCCCTTTGGATTGAAATTCTGCTTTAGCAGTAGTAACCCTTCCATCCGGTTTTGTAAACTCAACCCTCCAGCCCCCTGCAATAGTTAAGTCGCTTTGATTTCGTTGAAGCAAGTAGCGGTCATTACCGTGAACAATATCTATGGGCATGGTTTGCCATCCTTTCGAAGTGGCTTTTATCCATTGTCCTGAGTAGCCAGAAGAAGTTGATTTCAATCGCAGTTCTGCCTCAAAAAAAGGAAGATGCAGAATTAAGGAGTCATTTTTTTGTTCTATATCGCTGATCTCCATGCGTTCCTCTCCGTTACGAATAAACCAAATGCGACTGCTATCGCTACGTTGTTCTTCGATATTGAATACAATTTCAATACCATCTTGTCTTTTTACAATTGCACGCATGTGTTGATTGGAGTGATCGGTAGAGCAAGATGCTCCTATCAATGATCCAAACACCAATAAAAAACAATAGCCGCTTAGTGACTGAATTATTTTCATCCGATATTTTTTAACATTTCAGCTGTCATTTTTGAAAGATCGTATTCGTGCTTCCAACCCCAGTCATTTCGTGCCGGTGCATCATCAATGCTTTTGGGCCAGCTATCAGCAATGTGTTGCCGATAATCCGGCTGATAGCTGATTTGGAAATCAGGTAGGTGTTTTTTTATTTCTTGATGAATCTCTTGGGGAGAAAAACTCATGGACGACAAATTATAAGAGGTGCGGACTTTAATTCGTTCTGCAGGGGCCTCCATCAGTTCAATAGTAGCGCGAATTGCATCGGGCATGTACATCATCGGCAAATGGGTATCTGCTTTTAAAAAACAGGGGTACATCTTCCCCAGTTTTGCAGCATGAAAAATTTCAATGGCATAATCGGTTGTACCGCCACCAGGAGCAGATTTATAGCTTATGAGTCCCGGATAACGAATGCTTCGAACATCGACTCCAAAGCGTTGATGAAAATAATTGCACCAGAACTCCCCTGCAAACTTGCTGATTCCGTATACCGTTGAAGGTTCAATTATGGTGTGTTGCGGACATGCATCCTTTGGAGAAGTAGGACCAAAAACAGCGATGCTGCTGGGCCAATACACTTTTGAAAGCTTTTCTTCTTTGGCAATGTCCAATACGTTGAGAAGCGATTGCATATTGAGGTTCCAAGCCAACGGGGGATTCTTTTCACCTGTTGCGGATAAAATGGCAGCAAGCAGATAGATCTGGGTTACCCCTTGACGAATCACTTGAACATGCAACATCTCCTTATTCATCACATCCAGGCTCACATAAGGGCCAGTCCCTTTGAGCAGCTCATTCTCTTCGCGAAGATCGGATGCAATGACTTGCGCACCACCGTATATTTTTCTTAGCGCCAATGTCAGTTCTACGCCGATCTGGCCACTAGCGCCTATCACCAAAATTTTTTCCTTTTTCATAAGTCGCCTAGTTGAATATGCAAACATATTGATTCTGAAGGAACCCGCCTATCTTTGCGTCATGCACGACTATTTAAAGGACCTGTTCAAGGACCAAGCATATGATCATGATAGTTTTTTTCTCATTGCAGGTCCTTGCGTGATCGAAAACGAAGAAATTTTAATGGAGGTTGCCGGAGAATCTGCTCGTATTTGCAAGAACCTCGGCATACCGCTTGTTTTTAAATCATCGTATCGCAAGGCCAACCGAACAAGCTCAAGTTCATTTTCTGGCTTGGGAGATGAATTGGGACTTTCGCTATTGAAAAAAACAGGCAACGCTTATCGCCTTCCAACCACCACGGATATTCACGCAGCTGCAGAAGCTGCAATGGCAGCTCCGTTTGTAGATGTTTTACAAATCCCCGCATTTTTATGCAGACAAACGGATCTGTTGCAAGCAGCGGGAGCAACGCAAAAGATAGTGAACATCAAGAAAGGTCAATTTATAAGTGGGGAAGCAATGCGCTTTGCAGTGGATAAAGTAAAACAATCCGGGAACAATAAAATTTTACTTACAGAAAGAGGAACCACTTTTGGTTATCAGGACCTCGTGGTTGACTTTAGAAATATTCCCATCATGCGTGGGCACGGCGTTCCAGTTGTAATGGATTGCACTCATTCACTACAACAGCCCAATCAATCTACCGGCGTTACTGGTGGTAATCCGGACATGATTGAAACCATAGCAAAAGCAGCGATTGCATCTGGCGCTGATGGTATTTTCATTGAAACGCATCCGGACCCATCAAGGGCACTTAGCGATGGAGCAAATATGCTCAAACTGGATCGATTGGAAAAATTACTCACTGCGCTGGTAGCAGTCAGAAAAGCAATAGTCTAATTATAGCGGAGAGGATCTCGTTTTGCTTGCAAGATGTACCGCTTCAGGTTCATCCAGAATGCGAGGATAAAATAAAAAACCACTGGGGATCCAAGCGTCAGGCAAGAGATATAAATAAAATATTTTCTAATGGTTAAGGTGGAGATACCCATGATCTCACCTATACGGGTGCAGACGCCAAATACCTGCCATTCAATAAAATTTCTGAACCTATCCATTGATTAAAGGTAAATAATCCCCATTATATCAAGAGCCTTTGGGATGAGGCTTTGAATTGGTTAACTTTGCGATGCTAAAATCAAGAATATGCTGTTTGATTTGGATCTGATCAAAAAGACGTACTCGTCCATGCCGGCACGAGTGGAAGCTGCCCGAAAAGCGCTGGGAAGACCCCTGACTTTGTCCGAAAAAATACTTTACTCACACCTCTGGAAAGGACTGGAAATCAAAGACTTTACCCGTGGAAAAGATTATGTGGACTTTGCGCCTGACCGAGTTGCCATGCAAGATGCCACTGCTCAGATGGCCTTGCTTCAATTTGATACTACCGGCAGAAAAAAAGTAGCAGTCCCTTCTACGGTTCACTGCGACCACTTGATTGTGGCCAAAGAAGAGAGCAAGACGGATCTGAACAAAGCGATTTCCGACAATGAGGAGGTCTATAATTTCCTGTCTTCCATTTCAAATAAATACGGCATCGGATTCTGGAAGCCGGGAGCAGGAATTATCCATCAGGTTGTTTTGGAAAATTATGCCTTCCCGGGTGGTATGATGATTGGTACCGATTCCCATACGGTAAATGCCGGTGGATTAGGAATGGTTGCCATTGGTGTTGGTGGAGCGGATGCTTGCGACGTCATGGCCGGGTTGAGCTGGGAGCTTTTAATGCCCAAATTGATTGGTGTTAAACTGACGGGGAAACTCAATGGTTGGACTTCTCCAAAGGATGTTATTTTAAAAGTTGCAGGTATACTCACTGTAAAGGGTGGAACAAATGCAATCGTTGAATATTTTGGTGAAGGTGCCACCAGCATGAGCTGCACTGGAAAGGGGACAATTTGCAACATGGGAGCTGAGATTGGTGCAACCACTTCCACCTTTGGATACGACGAGAGCATGGCTCGATACCTGAGAGCAACAGGAAGAGCAGCAGTGGCTGATCTGGCAGATGGTATCAAAGAAGATCTTACCGGAGATCCGGAAGTATATGCCCACCCTGAAAAATATTTTGATAAAGTAATTGAGATCAACCTCAGTGAGTTGGAACCTCACCTGAATGGTCCGTTCACTCCCGATCTTGCGACGCCCATCTCCCAGATGAAAGAGGCTGCTGCGAAAAACAATTGGCCAACAAAGGTGGAAGTGGGATTGATCGGAAGTTGTACCAACTCTTCGTATGAAGATATCAGTCGCGCTGTTAGCCTTGCAAAACAAGTAGCAGAAAAAAACCTGAAGACCAAAGCAGAATTCACCATTACACCCGGCAGTGAGCAAGTTCGCTACACCATTGAGCGAGATGGGTTCTTGGATACCTTTTCAAAAATTGGAGCAACTGTATTCGCCAATGCATGTGGACCTTGTATCGGCATGTGGGATCGGATGGGAGCAGAAAAGCAAGAGCGCAATACCATTGTGCACTCATTCAACAGGAACTTTGCCAAGCGAGCAGATGGCAATCCCAATACATTAGCCTTTGTGGCCAGTCCTGAATTAGTCACTGCCCTAGCCATTGCAGGTGATCTTACATTCAATCCATTAACCGATACCTTGATCAATGAAAAAGGTGAGGCAGTAAAATTGGATCCTCCACAGGGAGATGAACTTCCTTCGAAAGGCTTCGCGGTTGAAGATGCAGGATATCAGTCTCCTGCAGAGGATGGAAGCGGAATTGTTATTGATGTGAAGCCCGACAGCAAGAGGCTTCAGCTGCTTTATCCATTTGCATCTTGGGAAGGTACGGATATCAAGGGCTTAAAACTGTTGATTAAGGCAAAAGGTAAATGCACGACCGACCATATTTCCATGGCGGGCCCCTGGCTAAAGTTTAGGGGTCACCTCGATAATATCAGCAATAATTTACTGATTGGTGCTGTTAATTCATTCAATGAGAAAACGGATTCTGTTAAGAATCAACTCACTGGTGAATACGGTCCCGTTCCTGCTACACAGCGCGCATATAAAGCCGCCGGATTAGGAAGTATTGTATTCGGAGATGAAAATTATGGCGAGGGATCTTCCCGTGAACATGCCGCTATGGAGCCGCGTCACTTGGGTGTTCGGGTGGTAATGGTAAAATCATTTGCGCGCATTCATGAGACCAATCTTAAGAAACAGGGAATGCTGGCATTGACCTTTGCCAATAAAGAAGATTATGAAAAAGTGCAGGAAGACGATACAATAGATATCCTTGGTTTGGTAGATTTTACACCAGGCAATCCGTTGAAAGTCGCATTGCATCACAAGGATGGAAGTTCTGATACAATCATCGCAAATCACAGTTACAACGCTCAACAAATCGAGTGGTTCAAAGCAGGTGGTGCGCTGAATGTTATCCGTGCGGCTGCCGGAAAATAATCCATCAAGAAATTGTTCAATCAAAAGGCAAGGCTAGTCCTTGCCTTTTTTTATTCGTATGGGAGATTTGTCTGTTTCAAGTTGACCAAACTTATACACTTCGGTCTTTTGCACGTCACCAGTGATGGGATCATAAAACTTCCAAATACCATTTTTCACTTCAGCCGATTCATGCCGAATGATTTTTTCTGTAAACCATTCGGGATGCAACAAGTCAGGAACTAAAATAGTATCGTAAGGATTTTTAGGATCTACTGCCATCCACCCTTCTTCCCGGATCAGTTGACCCATTCGATTGTAATACCGCTGTGTTCCATTTCGAAAGCCAGACTTGTACCGTTCTTCTGCAATCAGGTCCCCCATAAGACTATACTTTCGCCATAGGCCTTCTTTATTATTATTCAGGAAAATGCCCTCCTCTTCAAAGCCAGGTTCTCCCCTCACCTCTTCGTACCGAATCCACCAAGGCCCCTGTTTATGTTTATTGGCGTCTAATCGATTGATGGTATCTCCTCTGGGACTGATACGATAGTCTAACCAACGTTGCGCATTGGTAGCAATTGAGCCGGTAAGAAGGACAAGTAAAAAGTAAACGACCTTCTCCACGATAGAAACAATTAAAGTTGTTTAAAATATTCAACAGCGAGGTCGTAGCCTTTTAATCCCAATCCGCATATCGTTCCTTTTGCCTTTGCAGATACATGGGAAATTTTTCTGAATTCCTCACGGGCATTGATGTTGGAAATGTGGACTTCAATAACAGGAGTGGTAATAGATGCAACCGCATCGCCAATGGCGACCGAAGTGTGCGTATAGCCTCCGGGATTGAGGATGATCCCATCTGCAGAAAAGCCATGCTCTTGAATGGCATTGATGATTTCACCTTCAATATTGGATTGATAGTAGTTGATTTCAATATCGGGATACCGAGATTTCAACTGGTCTAGGAATTGATCGAATCCCTCAGTACCATAAATGGAAGTCTCGCGCTTGCCTAAAAGATTAAGATTGGGACCATTGATGATGACGATCTTTTTCACACTCAATTGTTGTGAATCAAAGATATGAATTCATCAAACAGGTAGCGACTATCGTGTGGTCCCGGTGTAGCTTCTGGATGATACTGCACAGAGAACGCGGGACGATCCTTCATCCTGATTCCTTCTATGGAGTCATCATTCAGATTCATGTGCGTAATTTCAATGTGTTCAGCTTTTCTAACTGCTTCAGGATCCACCGCAAATCCATGGTTTTGGGTAGTAATCTCACAAAGGCCGGTCATCAGGTTCTTAACAGGATGATTTAGCCCACGGTGTCCATGGTGCATTTTAAACGTAGGAATGCCATTTGCCAAAGCAAGCAATTGATGACCCAAGCAGATGCCGAAAACGGGCTTACGGGTTTCCAAAATCTGTTTTACGGTTTCAATCGCATAGCTCATGGACGAGGGATCTCCAGGCCCATTGGATATAAAAAATCCATCTGGATTAAATTCCATCAGTGTTTGAAACGAAGTATGGGCTGGATGCACACGAACATAGGCTCCACGATCTGCCATGCATTGAATGATGTTGCGCTTTACTCCAAAATCCAGTACCGCAATGCGGATAGCAGCAGCAGGATCACCAATGTGATAGATCTCCTGAGTGGTTACCTTGGAAGCCAATTCAAGTCCGTCCATTGATGGCACATTGGAAAGTATTTTTTTAAGCGCATCCACATCCAAGTTCTCGGAAGAAATAATGCAGTTCATCGCACCTTTCTCACGAATATGCGTAACCAAGGCCCGGGTATCAATTTCTTCAATTGCAACCACATCCTGTTCCACTAAATAATTATGTAAAGAGTCGGAAGCCATCATGCGACTATACCGTTCTTCCAAATTACGGCCGATCAAACCTTTTATTTTTACCGTTTCGCTTTCTACATCTTCTGGCTTTACACCATAGTTTCCGGTATGAACCGTGTTCATGATCAGTACCTGCCCAAAATAGCTAGGGTCTGTAAAAACTTCTTGATAACCGGTCATGCCCGTGTTGAAACAGAGCTCCCCGGAGGTAGTCCCAATTTTCCCAAATGATTTTCCATGGAATACAAGTCCGTCTTCCAGAACAAGGACTGCTGGCACAGCGTTCAACTCCGATGTTGGCATGGGGTGTAGTGATTTGAGTGCAAAATAAAAAAGGCAGGTCCAAAAGACCTGCCTTGTGTACGATAATTTATCAACATTGATTATTCGGCTGAAGGAGTTTCTTTTGCAGGAGCCTCAGCTGGCGCCTCAACGGCGGCAGGCGCGACATCAGCAGCCTTCTTCTTAGCAGCACTTCTCCTTGTTTTCTTAGCTGGAGCAGCAGCCTTTTCAACACCCTTGCCATAGACTTCATTGAAATCAACCAGCTCGATCATGGCACGCTCAGCATTATCGCCTACGCGGATTCCCAGCTTAATGATACGGGTATATCCACCAGGGCGAGCAGCAATTTTTGGTCCCACTACCGTAAAGAGCTCCTTCACAGCGGACTTATCCTGAAGGTAAGAGAAGACAATGCGATGGTTGTGCATGATCTGCTCTTTGCTGTCAGCTTTCTTTGTTTTGGTGATCAGCGGCTCAATGAACGTACGCAGGGCCTTTGCTTTTGCAAGGGTGGTGACGATTCGCTTGTGTGTAATCAATTGACTGGCGAGGTTTCCCAAGAGGGACTCGCGATGGGCCTTTTTCCGGCCGAGGTTGTTGACTTTGTCTCCGTGACGCATGACTGTTTGTTTTTAAGACCGTACCGTGTCAGGAATTACGGCCTGTTATAAATAAGGTTTCCCTTTGTTCAATTAATATTCATCGACATCGATGCCCAGTTTCGCAAGGTCCATTCCAAAATGAAGACCGCGCTCTTGAAGCACCTGTTCGATCTCAGAAAGTGACTTCTGACCAAAGTTCCTAAACTTCATCAGGTCTTCCTGCTCATATTGTACAAGCTGGCTCAAGCTGTTGATTTTGGCTGCCTTTAAGCAATTGAATGCACGAACAGAAAGATCAAGATCTTCCAAAGGCGTCTTTAAAACCTTCCTCAGCTGGAGTGTTTGCTCATCAACCAGGTCTTCTTTCTTCTCCTCTTTATTATCGAAGGTGATGTTTTCATCTGTGATGATCATCAGGTGCTGAATCAAAATACGAGAAGCTTGCTTCACTGCTTCTTCAGGATGAATGGTGCCGTCTGTGGCAACGTCCAAGAGTAATTTTTCAAAATCAGTCCTTTGCTCTACGCGGGTATTCTCAATTGCGTACTTCACATTCTTCATGGGAGTATGAATGGAATCAATGGGAATATAACCAAATGGAGCTTCCTTGAGTTGGTTGTCTTCTGCAGGGACATATCCACGTCCTTTTGAAATATGCAGTTCGATATTCAATTTAGCTGAAGGATCCATGCTGCAAATCAACAATTCTGGATTCATCACCTGGAATGTACCCGTTACCTCATCGATCATACCTGCTGTGAACTCCGATTTTCCCTTAATGGTTAGATTGAGCTTTTCTGATTGTACATCGTGATCCAAAATTTTCTTGAAACGTATCTGCTTCAAGTTCAGGATGATTTCAGTAACATCTTCAACTACTCCTTTGAGTGTAGCGAATTCATGATCTGCACCCTCTATAACTATGCCAGTAATGGCGTATCCTTCCAAAGAGCTCAGCAACACCCTGCGTAAGGCGTTACCAATGGTTACACCATAACCGGGTTCAAGTGGGCGAAACTCGAAGGTTGCTTCGAAATCAGTCGCTTTCTGAAGAACGATTTTATCGGGCTGCTGAAAATTTAATATGGCCATGTTGATGTCTTTTTGTGTTATGCGCTTTATGCGTAAATATTATTGATTACTTAGAGTAAAGTTCCACGATCAGTTGCTCGCGAATGTTCTCTGGAACACTTTCGCGTTCAGGATACGTTACGAATGTTCCACTCATTTCACCTTCATTGAAATCAACCCAGCCAATTTTTGGATTTTTTGGCCTCATCTGTGCCTTTATAGTTTCACTTGATTTGCTTTTATCAGCGATGGTGACGATATCACCGGGCTTCATCTGATAAGAAGGAATGTTTACTACTACGTCATTCACCATGATGTGTTTGTGAGAGACCAACTGACGTGCAGCCGGACGAGAAGGGGCAATACCCATGCGATAAATGGTATTGTCCAAACGCGCCTCTAGCAACTTAATCAGGTTCTCACCGGTAACCCCCTTGAGACGAGCCGCTTCTTCAAACGTTTTACGGAATTGGCGCTCCAATACCCCGTAGGTGTATTTTGCTTTTTGCTTTTCTTTCAATTGAACTGCATATTCTCCCAATTGCTTGCGCTTACGTTGAGCACCATGCTGCCCGGGAGGATTGCTGTTTTTGTCGAGGTACTTACCATTTCCAAGAATCGGTTCACCGAATATCCTGGAGATCTTTGTTTTGGGTCCTGTGTAACGAGCCATGTTTTTTTGTTTTGATTTTTTAGTGAAGACAACCGATTATTAAAAAATCAAAAAACCGAATCGGATGTCCTTTATGATGAATAATTATACACGACGTTTTTTGGGTGGACGACATCCGTTGTGGGGCAAAGGAGTAATGTCCTTGATCATCACAACTTCTATTCCAGAATTTGAAAGTGCCCTGATCGCACTTTCCCTACCCGCTCCTGGTCCTTTAACATACACATCCACCTTTTTCAATCCAGCGTCTACTGCAACACGAGCTGCATCTTGAGCAGCCATTTGAGCTGCATAGGGCGTATTTTTCTTAGAACCCTTGAAGCCCATTTTGCCGGCACTGCTCCAGGAAATTACCTGTCCCGCCTTGTTGGTTAAACTGATGATGATGTTGTTGAATGTCGCATTGATGTGCGCGTCTCCGAAATTGTCGACCTTTACGATCCTCTTTTTTGCTGCAGCTTTAGCGCTGTTTTGTTGTGCTTTTGCCATGTTTCTGTTAATAGGTACTCAAAAAATTAAAGGTCTTTCAACCTCCTGTTCAATCCTCCGTGCACCCTACATCCGGCATTGAACAGTAAAATGGGTGCTGTTACTTATTTCTTAGGAGCTTTCTTTTTACCCGCAACCGTTTTTCTCTTTCCTTTACGGGTACGAGAGTTGGTCTTGGTGCGTTGCCCCCTAACGGGTAATCCTTTTCTGTGGCGAAGACCTCTGTAACAGGCGATGTCCAATAAACGCTTAATGGACATTTGAACCTCAGAACGCAATTGGCCCTCTACTTTGAATTCATTGGTGATGATAGTACGAATTGCATTCAATTCATCATCGTTCCACTGATTCACTTTCTTATTGAAATCAATCCCTGCTTTTGAAAGGATGTATTGAGCGGTGGAGCGACCGATTCCGAAGATGTAGGTTAGTCCTATCTCACCTCTTTTGTTCTTTGGCAAATCTATACCTGCGATACGAGCCATACTGATTTATTGTGTTTCGTTTAGTGTTGTAATTAACCTTGACGCTGCTTGAATCGAGGATTCTTCTTGTTGATCACATAGAGTTTACCTTTGCGGCGAACGATCTTGCAATCCGTGCTGCGCTTTTTAATTGATGCTCTTACTTTCATATACTCGTTTTGTTCCCTTTAAGCGTTTACTTGTAACGGAAAATGATTCTTCCCCTGCTTAAATCATAGGGACTCATTTCCACCCCAACCTTATCTCCAGGAAGAATACG
Organism: Chitinophagaceae bacterium; assembly: GCA_017856605.1. Classification (GTDB taxonomy): domain Bacteria; phylum Bacteroidota; class Bacteroidia; order Chitinophagales; family Chitinophagaceae; genus Pollutibacter. Next base: position 5,123 of record JAFMES010000015.1, on the reverse strand, counting down.
GATGTAGTTCATTCGCATTTTTCCCGAAATGGTAGCCAAAATTTCATGCCCATTTTCCAACTTTACCTTGAACATAGCATTACTGAGCGCCTCGATGATCGTTCCGTCCTGCTTAATGAGCGATTGTTTAGCCATGGTTTTTGGGAGCGCAAAGATAGGCAAAACGGCCGAATTTTAAAAAAACTTTGGCAGTTAAAATGAAGTTGAATGACCCCTTGGGGAGCCCTGTTCCCAATCAATGGGATAAAATTACAAAAATGATTTATAAATAATTGATATTCAATTATTTATAAATTAATTACATTCCCGGAAACCAGGGGCGCCCGATAACCTCTCCCCTAAACGGCCAAGGAACGGCAATCAGGATGAGCACCAGCGCAATTAAAAAATAGTAAAACGCCTTACGGTACTTGGTGGCGTCATCAACTGGCTTTTTTGCCATTCCATGACCCAATGTAATGAGGACTACTGCAACAATCATGGAAACAGGGTGCTCGAACTGAAAAAACCGGGTGAATGCATTTCCCATCATGCTTTCTTCGCTCTGGTAAGTAAAAAGTCCATACCTACCCAAGGTCCACTGATATAACCCCAGTAACAGGGTAATGTGTGAAGCAATCATGGTAAACAACCAAATCTTTTTATCTCCGGGTTGAAAACTTTTTCCTCCTTTCCAGCCGGTATAACTTTTGATGATAGAAAGAATGAGGAGTATGAAAATGACCCAGCGAAGCAGGTTATGGAGGTGAAGCAATCCGGTTTGCATACAGTTGGTTTTGGTTGATCAAAAGTAATATTATCTTGCAATATGCCTGCACTGAAATTCGAGCTGCAAAAAAAAGATACCTCAACACAAGCACGAGCAGGGAGCATCACAACCGACCACGGAACTTTTCCAACACCGATGTTCATGCCTGTGGGAACTGCAGGCACCGTGAAGGCAGTTTCCCAGCAACAACTGAAAGATGATGTGCACGCGCAAATCATCCTTGGAAATACTTATCATTTGTATTTACGGCCAGGAATGGATGTATTGAAAGAGGCAGGAGGGCTCCATCGCTTTATTGGATGGGATCGACCTCTTTTGACTGATAGTGGCGGATATCAGGTCTTTTCACTTTCAAAAAACCGCAAGATCAGCGAAGAAGGTGTTGTCTTTCAAAGCCACATCGATGGCTCCAAACATTTATTCACCCCTGAAAAAGTCATGGATATACAACGCACCATAGGCGCTGATATCATCATGGCATTTGATGAATGTCCACCCTACCCCAGCGAATACACATACGTAAAAAAATCAATGGAGCTAACGCATAGATGGCTGGATCGCTGTTTGCTTCAATTCAATGCAACTCCTCCCCTTTACAAACACGATCAACATCTTTTTCCAATTTCACAGGGTGGTACGGAGAAGGACTTGAGAAAAGCATCGTGCGAATTCATCGCTTCAAAAAATGCAACCGGAAATGCCATAGGTGGATTGAGTGTGGGAGAACCCACCGAGCTCATCTATGAAACCTGTGCTTGGTCGTGCGAGCATTTGCCAGAAGACAAACCCCGCTATCTCATGGGGGTGGGAACTCCTGCAGATATTCTGGAATGCATTTCACTCGGTGTAGATATGTTTGATTGCGTCATGCCTACCCGAAATGGTCGAAATGCAATGTTGTTCACTACTCAAGGCATCATCAACATCGATAATAAAAAATGGGAAAACGATCACAGTCCCATTGACGACTCATTACCAAATACGGTTTCACAATATTATTCAAAATCCTACCTCAGGCACTTGATAAAAAGTCAGGAAATTCTTGGTCTCACCATAGCCAGCATCCAAAACCTTTCCTTTTATTTGTGGCTGGTAGAAACTGCCCGAGAAAAAATTATCAATGGCAGTTTTTACTCCTGGAAAAAAGAGATGATCCCCCTCATCACAAAAAGAATTTAAACCGATCTACACCATGGTCAGACCTTTATTGGCTGCATATTGTTTGCTGATTTTTTCTTCCAGTATAGCACAGGACCGAAATTTATTTGAAAAGCAATTATTTATTTCCGGTGAAGACACATTGCCGTGTAGAATCCTCACTCCAGTTGATTTCAAGCTAGGCAAGAAATATCCATTGGTTGTTTTTTTGCATGGAGCTGGGGAACGAGGAAACGATAATGAAGCTCAACTCACTTGGGGTGCTGATCTCTTCTTGGATTCCTTGAACAGAGCAAAATTTCCAGCCATTGTCGTCTTCCCCCAATGTCCCTCCAATGATAAATGGGCCGAATACAACAAGAACGCTGCACAGGACAGTACCGGCTACGAATACAAGGCGGATGCGCCGATTCGAAAATCACTTAAGTTGGTATCTGATTTTATTGATACGCTCCTGTCCTCTGGTGCAGTGGACCGTAACAGGGTCTACGTGGGGGGACTATCCATGGGAGGCTTCGGAACGTATGAATTACTTTGGAGAAGACCGCAAACATTTACGGCAGCCTTCCCAATTTGTGGAGCAACAAATCCTGCACGAGTTTCTGATTTCAAAAAAAATCTACCCATCTGGATTTTTCATGGGGATAAAGACAACGTGATCTTTGTCTCTAACTCTCGTTTAGTTTACGGATTGCTTAAAAAAAATAATCCTAATGCACGATACAGCGAGTACCCGGGGGTTGGTCACGATTCATGGAAAAACGCATTTGCAGAATCTCAACTCATGCCCTGGTTGTTTTCACAACGCAGCAAAAGCGTTCGATAATTAAAATGCAAGAGTGAGTCCCAACAAAAAATTTCGTTGTGGGGCAGGGTTGTAAAATCGGTTTCCAAACGCATTGATGTCGTGTCCAAGCGTATACCGTTCGTTGCCTAAATTATCTCCAAGTAGGAAGATCTCCAAAGTGGACTTGCGCCATTTGCCTTTCCAACCAACACGGGATTGAATAAGCGTATAGGGTTCTGACCAAAATGCATTGGCATCATTGAGTGGTATTCTGTCAACACGATTTAAATTAACATCAACAAAAAATCCTTTCTTGATTTCAACAAGAATCGAGAAAGCAAGGATATTGTCCGGCACTCCTGTAAGTGCATTACCATCATAGCGATTACCGGATGGCGCATATTGCTTGAAATTGAAATCATTTCTGGTATATGCGCTTTTAAATTGAAGCACCTGGACCATCGAGCTGCGCTTTGCAATTACCATCCAACTCAGATCTGTCTCCCACCCTTTTTGCTCCACACTACCGGCATTGATGAAGTACTCGGCTCCTCCGGAATTCACCTGCCTGACAATGGCATTGCGCAGATTGAATTGAAAGACCTGAGAGGAAATGCTGAATCTTCCTGAACGGTCTTTAAGCCGTATACCCACCTCTTTATTCCATCCTGATTCAGCCTGCAATCCCGCAAAAACTCCTCCTGCAGAAGGCTTGACCTCTGCAAGTGTTGGAGCAGAAAAGCCTTTTGCAAACTGCACAAATAGGGAAACGCGATTGATGGGAATAAATGAAATGGCGAGTCGCGGAAGTACTTGAGGATTGAATTTCCAATTGATATTTTGTGGTGCACCTATTACCCGATCAACAGAATAGCCAAATGAATTTGTACTGAGTCCTGCCTCAATATCCCACCGCGCTGTTGGACGAAACCGCACCTGAGAGAAAACAAATAACTGATCCGCTTTTACCTTATCCCGAACGCGTTGCAGATCAGCAACTCCTCGATTGTTTCCGGAACTATCAATCTCAAAGCGACCCAGCTGCCACTCTACTCCGGCCGTCCACTGAAATGAACGCGGCTGAAGATTATCATATTGGAAAGTTGATCTCCATCCCAGATTAGTTTCTTTTCTTTTTTCATAATTCGTGATGAAAGGATTGCGAAAATCAGTTACCGACGTTGTGATGGCATTTACCAATTTCCATTTTTCAGTAATAAAGAATCGATTACTAATGCCAACCAAAAAGGTTTTATTAAACACCTGGGCTTGTTGATCTCGTGCAGATGGCAATACTGGAGTTGCAGGTCGACTTTGTCGTGGATTAACAGACAACTGGGCAAGGGTTAGTCCCCCTGGAGTTTTATAATTCAAATCACTATACAACACAAGAAGGTCGGTCTGTAGCAGTGCAGAAGATTGCAATTGCGCCCTCAGTTGAATCAGGTCTTTTCGGATACCGCTATGATCACGGTAACCGGATGACTGAAAATGGGACTGTGTAACTCCTAATTTCATCCCGGGTGTTCGCGCTTGATACTGTACTGATTCTTGAAGTGTTGAATAACTCCCAGTGCCAATATTTATTTTCCATCCAGCACTATCTCGGGAGTCGACTCCTGCGCTTTTCAACAGAAGAGCTCCTCCAGTTCCAGCTCCATAGATGCTTCCAGCTGGACCCTTGATGATCTCAGCTCCTCCAAGAGAAGCAACATCGAGCAAATTCAAATAAGAATTTCCACCTGCATCGGTAAGTATAAAGTCATCTAAATACACCTTTACATTCCTCACGCCAAAAGGAGAACGAAGTAGACTACCACGAATGGATAGTCGGTAACTACCGGGTGATCGTTCTTCCAAACGAACTCCAGAAACGCTATTAAACGAGGGCAAAAGACTATAGGTAGAATGGCGATTCAAATCGCGTTTCGATAAGACCGCTATAGAAGCAGGAACAATGAATGCCGCTGTATTGGCACCATAGGCTTGTATCTTAACTTCCTCAAGATTTTGAACAGATCCTGAATCGATGGACATTTTTTCTTGTGCCTGTAATCCTGCACAAGCAAGCCAAACAGACAGACAGAACACAAAACGAAACAACCCTTATTTTTTAAGGTACATCACTTCCTTAACCAGTGAAACGGTTCTAGCAACATCTGGCAAATAGGCTGCAACAAGATTTGGAGCATAGTGCATGGGCGCATCTGCAGCAGTAATTCTGCGAATGGGTGCGTCCAGGTAATCAAATCCTTCTTTTTGAATCCGATAGCTGATCTCGGAAGAAACAGAAGCAAAGGGCCATTGTTCTTCTACAATAACCAACCGATTGGTTTTTTTAACACTTTCCAAAATAGTCATCCAATCCAATGGACGGATGGTGCGTAGATCAATTACCTCAGCACTTAT
>JAFMES010000014.1 GCA_017856605.1 Chitinophagaceae bacterium | reverse complement strand
TGGGATCGTAGGTGGGGCCGCTAGCCATTGCAATGATGCCGCCGGTTTGTGGTTCGATGGCGACAATAGCTCCGAGTTTATTTTTTAGAAGTCGTTCGGCCAGTACCTGCACATCAATATCAATATAGGTAGTCAGGTTCCTACCAGCAATTGCCGCTGAATCAAATGTTCCTTTTTCGTAAGGACCTACAATTCTATTTTTATTATCCTTGATCAAGTAACGAACGCCCCGCTGACCCATCAGTATATTTTCGTAAAAACGTTCCAATCCACTCAGTCCCATGTAATCGCCTAACTGATAATAAAAATTGGTTCGCTTCAGAATATTCGAATCTACTTCGCCAACGTAACCGAGAATATGAGCTGCCGCCTTATAGGGATAGGAACGAATGGGGCGTTCTTGCAAAAAGAAGCCAGGATCAAATCGAAATATATTTTCCTGCAACTGCACAAATAGCTCAATGGGCAACGACGATTCAAACACTGAAGGACGGTAACGTCCATTGCGGATGATTGCCGCTACTACCCGTTCCCTGAACTCTTCGCGATCAATTCCCAATATCTTACAAAGTCCCACAGTATCAATCCCTTTAAGCTGTGTGGGATTGATCATTAAATCATAGGTCAACGTATTTTCCAAAATGGAACGTCCTTTCCGATCAAAGATGATCCCACGATCGGGAAAGATGATGTTCTTGCTGACAGCATTATCAAGTGCAAGAATGTCGTATTGCCGCGAAGTCAACTGAAGAAAGAAGAGGCGAACCAAGAGGACCACAAACGCAATCAAAAACAGTAAACGGATAAAATTTTGTCGCGACTGATTGAATGTGGACATTTTAGGTGAACTGATTCAGCGCAAAATTAAGCCAAATCAAGCTTATCGACGCGATGGATTCCTCCTGAGTAAAAGATCTGTAACAAAAATCAATAACAGACTCACTGCTGCAGTTGCAAACAGCTTCCCAATGAAGTAGAAAAAACTTCCGAACTGTATCCATTCCAATAGGATCAGCCAAGTATGATGAACAAGTGTCATTACAATGAGATAAACCGCATAGGGCACCTGACCCATCGTTACACGGGTAGGTTCTTCATTTCCCCATTCGGTAGAATCTTTTGGGAGTAAAAATCCAATCACTCCTGGTCGCAAATAAGCCATCACAACACAGGCGGCTGTATGAAGACCTGGAGTGTGATAAAATACATCAACGATGTATCCCCATGCAAAAGCGATATACAAAAGCATCATCCGTGTAATCCGAAATGGAAGCCAGATGAGAAAAACAAAATAGAGATAAGGCACGATAAACTGGTGAAGAGGCGGAATGTTCTTGATCAGGAACAACTGAACCAGTAGCAGGACGAACCCCCTGATGATATTTTTAATCAACGGACTCATTCCTTTTTGAATTTTTTCTTGATCTCTTCCATCTCGCCCTGCAATACATTCTTAATGATATATGCATGCTGGATATTGCTAAAATTTACTGCCGGACGAACTTTTAAGATATAGGTATTGGTTTCCTGATCCTGCTCCACGTTAATTACTTTACCAATCATCGATCCAGGAGGGAATCGATCGCTGTAGGGACTCGTTACTACGGTATCCCCCACAACTGCTTTTACCGTCTTGGGAATCTTTGAGAGGGTCAGCACATCCGGGTCATTCCCATCCCAGGTAACTTCACCCAATCCACTCCCCTTCTTGAGCATTGCTACAACGATTGATTCATTGTTGAGCAGGCTCATAACACCCGACATGTTTTTACTAACCTGAATAACAGTACCGATTATTCCAGTGGGACCAACTACGGCCATGTTCAATTCAACACCCTGGTCAGCACCGCGATGAAGGATAAGATGGTTTTGAGGAAGGAATACGGAATTGGATATAACTTTTGCAGGAAAATATACATATTGACGAAGGGTTTTTACCGAGTCAATCCAGGCTGTATCCTGGATGATCAGTCCCGATGAATCCGCCCACAATGAACCACTCGGTAATTCAGAGAGCAAGACCGCGTTTTGTTCCCGTAGCAAATTATTTTGATCGCTCAAAGAAAGAAAGGCTTCGATGGTATTGACTCGTGCATTGATTGCACCGGCAATTTCATTAGAAACCATTCCAAAATACGATTGATGAAAGCGGTTCTTACTGAACAGCATGGTCAATGCAACGACCTGCATGACCAGAAAAGTAATGAAGATGGAGTAACGCCTCAGGAAAAGGAAAACATTGCGCATGGGGGTGTCACTCTTAGAGAACGGTTACCCGTTATCTCATGATGAAGGGATAATTCTGATAGTTCTTTAAAGCAATTCCTGTACCGCGCACCACACTCTTTAGTGGATCTTCTGCAACATGCACAGGAAGTTTGATTTTTTGGGACAAACGCTTATCCAATCCCCTGAGCAACGATCCGCCGCCTGTGATGTACAGCCCTCTGCGGTAAATATCAGCCGCCAATTCCGGTGGGGTTGTTTCCAACGCTTTGAGAATTGCCTCTTCAATTTTGAAAATTGATTTATCCAGCGCCTCTGCAATTTCTTGATAACTGACCATGATCTGTTTGGGAATACCGGTTACCAGATCTCGACCATTCACAGGCATATCATCCGGAGGATTATCCAGGTCTTTCATTGCAGCACCCACATGGATCTTGATTTGTTCTGCTGTACGTTCACCAACCAACAAGCTATGGTATCTTCTTAATGCCTCCATGATGTCAGCGGTAAATTCATCTCCTGCAATACGGATGGACTGATCACAAACAATACCTGCCAAGGCAATCACCGTGATTCCGGTTGTGCCTCCGCCGATGTCGATGATCATGTTACCGATGGGTTCGGTCACATCAATTCCTATACCCAAAGCGGCAGCCATGGGTTCATGTATCAGATAAACTTCTTTTGCTCCAGCTTGCTCTGCACTATCACGAACTGCTCTTTTTTCCACTTCAGTAATGCTGGAAGGAATACAAATCATCATTTTCCAACTGGGCGGAAACAGTGGTTTTTTTGGATAGATCAATTTGATCATCTCTCTGATCATCAATTCAGCTGCATTGAAATCTGCAATCACACCATCTTTCAGCGGGCGAACGGTTCGAATACTTTCATGCGTTTTTTCATGCATGAGCAATGCCTTCTTTCCTACTGCCAATAATTGCTTGGGATTGTTGCGGTCGAGTGCTACAATGGAGGGTTCGTTCACAACGATTTCGTCGTTATGGATGATGAGCGTATTGGCCGTTCCAAGGTCAATTGCTATATCCTGTGTGAACCATGAAAAAAGTCCCATGCAGTGCCAGTTTGATTCTTACAAATGTCAATGAAAACAATCAAATATCAATAATGAAATTTTGTCCTTAACTAAACTTTAAATTCATATCCGATATCTCGACGGAAGTACATGTTTTCATACTTGATATGGGCTATGGCGTTGAGTGAGTGCTCAACAGCATCGGCAATGGAATCACCATATGAAGTAACCGCAGCCACACGGCCTCCGCTGGTCACCAATTGTCCCCCTTGCTCAGCGATACCCGCATAGAATACCAAGGTTTGCTCCGATCGGCTGTGATCCAAGCCTGTAAGAGGTTTTCCTTTTGCAAAGGACCCAGGATACCCACCACTCACCACAACTACTGTTGAGGCAGAACGAGCATCTATTTGAATGTGTGAAGAAGATAAGCCCCCCTGGTGCATGGCCACAAATAGTTCCACGAGGTCCGAAGCCAATCGGGGCATTACCACCTCCGTTTCTGGGTCACCCATGCGGCAATTGTATTCAATTACGTAGGGATCACCATTCACATTGATGAGTCCAAAAAATACGAAGCCATGGTAAATCAATCCCTCTTTTGACAACCCGGAAATGGTTGGTTCTACTACCCGCTCAATTACCTTTTCCATAAAAGCACCCTGGGCAAATGGCACGGGGCTGACTGCTCCCATGCCGCCGGTATTGGGACCACTATCGGCCTCACCAATGCGCTTATAATCTTTTGCCTCAGGCAGTAAAACATAATTATGTCCGTCCGTGAGGGCAAATACGCTGAGTTCCACTCCGCTAAGAAACTGTTCAATCACTACCTTTTCACTTGCTTTTCCAAACTGAGCTTCCTTAATCATGGATTGAAAGGTTGCCAGTGCCTCTTCATGCGATTGCGCAATCACTACCCCTTTTCCTGCCGCAAGTCCATCTGCCTTGAGAACAATCGGCAAGCTATGTTGCTTAAGATAGTCAACACCTTCATCGTACGAATCAGCAGTAAACTCCCGATACGCTGCTGTTGGAATATCATTTCGCAGCATGAAGGCCTTTGCAAATGCCTTGCTTCCTTCAAGCTGTGCTGCTTTGGCAGAGGGACCAACTACGATGATCGACTTGAGTCGATCATCGCCTTGAAAATGATCGTATATACCATTGACCAATGGATCTTCCGGTCCCACCACCACCATTTCAATATTTTTTTCTAAGCAAACGTTAGTAATCGCTGAAAAGTCATTGAGCGACAAGGAAATGTTGGTTCCGCAGGATGCCGTGCCGGGATTGCCGGGGGCTATAAATAGTTGGCCACAAAGGGGACTCTGACTGATTTTCCATGCAAGCGCATGTTCTCGCCCACCGCTACCTAAAAGAAGAATGTTCATGTGTGCACAAAGATACAAATTGTGTATTTTGAGCTACCAACAAAACATAACCCATGCCAACTGCCAGCAGCAATACACATCCAAAGGGACTCTATGTTCTTTTTGCCACCGAAATGTGGGAGCGTTTCAATTACTACGGGATGCGTGCCATCTTGGTTCTGTTCATGACCAAAGCGCTGCTTTTCTCGAAAGAATTTTCATCCCAACTCTATGGAGGTTATACCAGCCTGGTTTACCTCACCCCACTGATCGGAGGATATTTTGCTGATCGATTTTGGGGCAATCAACGCTCCATCATTCTGGGGGGATTGATTATGGCGATTGGAGAGTTCATTTTATATTTCTGTGGCAGCACCTATGCATCCGACCCAGCCCTATCAAATCTTCTTTTCTTTACCGGATTGGGATTCATGATTACAGGGAATGGATTTTTCAAACCCAATATCTCGGCATTGGTAGGACAACTCTATCCAAAAGGCGATAGCCGAATTGATGCAGCCTATACCATTTTTTATATGGGCATCAATGTAGGAGCTGCAATCGGTCCCTTTGTCTGCGGATTTGTAGGAGACACCGGAAATCCAGCCGATTTCAAATGGGCATTTTTGGCCGGAGGCATTGGAATGTTGATATCGGTTATTACGCAAGTACTCTATCACCGAAAATATGTAGTCGATCCGCAAAATAATACGCTGGGGCTCACACCTACTGCTGCACCGCACTGGAGTAAAAATCCATTCTTCGCCTTAATTGTATTACTTGGTCTCGTAGGATTGGCAACTGGATTACTTTATCTGGATTCTAGCGGAGGAAAAGTGAATCTGTTTTACCTGCTTGTAGCCTGCATACTGATCATAGGCATTATTGTTTTTGGAGATAAATCGCTTACCCGATTAGAAAAAAGTAAGGTCGCAGTAATTTTCGCAGTTTCATTCTTTGTGATCTTTTTTTGGAGCGCCTACGAGCAAGCCGGTGCCTCACTCACGTTTTTTGCTGACGAACAAACCAATCGGGACCTGGGCTTTTATGTAGTGCCTGCCAGTTTCTTTGCTTCACTCAATGCCATTTTCATAGTTGCATTTGCTCCACTATTCGCCTGGTTTTGGGTTCGACTCGGAAAGAACGATCCTTCTTCACCCACTAAAATGGCGTGGGGACTTTTACTTCTTGCCTTGGGTTATCTCTGGATTGCTTTTGGCGTGAAAGGTGTTCAACCCGGAATTAAAGTGAGTATGATTTGGTTGATCGGGATGTATGCATTGCATACCGCAGGGGAACTTTGTTTGTCGCCTATCGGTTTATCGCTGGTGAATAAACTCGCACCCATCAAATTTGCCTCCCTGTTGATGGCGGTTTGGTTTACCGCCAATGCATTTGCAAATTACATGGCCGGCGCTTTGAGTAAACTTTACCCCGAAGAAGGAAAAGCCAAACAGATTCTTGGATTTCCCATCACAGATAATTACGATTTCTTCATGATGTTTGTTGTTATGTCTGGCATTGCAGCATTCATCCTCTTCTTCTTATCGCGAAAGCTGCAGACGCTGATGAAAGAATGACCCTCTAAAACCTAAGCCATGTCCAACAAATCGTTTACTCCGTTCATCGCTCCTGAAACTGCGATGAAAGAATTCACTTGGAAAGCAGTCATTACAGGTGCTTGTTTCGGTGTCATTTTTGGAGCAGCAACGGTATACCTTGCGTTGAAGGCGGGACTTACAGTCTCCGCGTCCATTCCGATTGCTGTGATGTCAATTGCACTTAGCAAATTATTTCTGCGCACCACCATCCTGGAAAACAATATCATTCAAACCACAGGATCTGCTGGTGAAAGCATCGCAGCAGGAGTGGTATTTACCTTACCTGGATTTCTATTTTTAAGTGAAGCCAACAGCGCCAATTATTTCAACTACATTACCATACTCATTCTTGCAATTTTTGGTGGCATGTTGGGCACACTGATGATGATCCCCTTGCGAAGCGCACTGATTGTAAAAGAACATCATACCCTGCCTTACCCGGAAGGAACAGCCTGCGCATCAGTACTCAAAGCAGGTGAAAAAGGAGGAAATTTTGCAAAGACAGCGTTTGCGGGATTGGGACTGGCAACCGCATATGCATTTTTACAAAAAGTATTTCATGTCATAGCGGAGACGCCTTCGTTCATGACTGCACAGGCTAATAAATATTTACCCTCTGCAAAAATCAGTGGTGAGATCACACCGGAATACTTGGGAGTGGGATACATCATTGGTCCCAAAATTGCAGGGGTATTGGTAGCAGGAAGTGTGCTGACGTGGTTCGTCTTTAATCCGTTGCTTGCAACCGTGGTACCCGGAGATGTGATTGCTCAACAGTTAGTCAAATTGGGATACCTGCAGGATCTTCAAACGGCAGGCGGTCCCGGTGGCTGGGATCCCGTAACCCATCAGTTCTCCGACTATGCTGTTGCGATCTACAGGGCCTTTGTGCGACAAATTGGTGCTGGGGCAGTTGCAGCCGGTGGATTCATCACCCTCATCAAAACCATTCCCACCATTATCGCTTCTTTTAAAGGAAGTGTTGGCAGTTTGGGCAAAGGAACTGCAGAAAATGGACCAGTTACTCGGACCGAACGCGATTTATCCGTAAAGATCGTATTGTGGGGAAGCATTGGATTGGTTCTGTTGATGACCATCATGCCTCAGGTGCCGGGCGAAGGCGCCTTAAGTAAACTGTTGTTGGGTGTCTTGGTGGTGATCTTTGGAGCGTTTTTTGTAACGGTTTCATCCAGGATTGTGGGACTCATCGGTTCATCCAATAATCCCATCTCCGGAATGACAATTGCAACCATCATGGGAACCTGCCTGGTTTTCATTGCCGTAGGCTGGACCGGAAAAGTATACGAACCAATGGCACTGGTGGTAGGAGGAATGATCTGTATTGCAGCAGCAAATGCAGGTGCCACCTCTCAGGATTTAAAAACAGGATACCTACTTGGTGCAACGCCGCGTGCACAGCAAATCGCATTGTTCATCGGAGCAATTGTTTCCTCTATTGCAATTGGATTTACCATTAAAGTATTGGATACCCCTACTCAAGAGATGCTCAATTCAGGAATTCAACATGCCATTGGTACTGAAAAATATTCTGCTCCCCAGGCTACCTTGATGGCAACATTAATCAAAGGCATACTATCATTTAATCTGGATTGGCAGTTTGTACTGGTAGGTGTTGCAATTGCAATTGTGATGGAACTCTGCGGCATCAAAGCCCTGAGTTTCGCAATTGGAATTTATTTACCGCTATCCACTACACTTCCTATTTTCATAGGAGGTGCCATCAGAGGATTGGTGGACAGCAAGCACAAGGGCGAAAAAAATCAAGAGGAAGAAGATCTTAGAAAAGGGAATCTATTTGCAACGGGACTGGTGGCAGGTGGAGCGATTGCAGGAGTAATTGTCGCTTTCTTATCGGCCAATGAACGCATCGCAACGTTCCTAAGTTCGTTGAACCTGGAAACCGCCATATCCCACCAAATAGGTGAACAAGGGTTTGCCATATTAGGCACAGTGCTTTTCTTTGCAATGACGTTCATCCTCTATCGCGTTGCAACTAGCAAAGAGGAAGCACTTCAAAAAGAATAAAAATGAACATACGAGCATTAAAATTCAGTCTCCCCATGTGCATTTATGCATTGAGCTGGTTCGCGTTCACAGATACCGGCTGGGTAGTGTGGTGGCCTCTGTTGTTTGCATTTGTATTCGTCCCAATCGTTGAATTACTCTTCCCCGCAGCCGCAGCAAATATGACGGAGGCGGAAGAGCAGATGGCAAAAGACGACCGAGCTTATGATTTTTGGCTCTACATCATTTTGCCACTTCAATACGCTGCCCTGTATTTGTATTGTAGTTCAGTTGGTGAACCGGAACTGACCACATGGGAGTGGGTGGGAAGAGTTTGTGTAATGGGACTCCTTTGCGGATCTTTTGGAATCAATGTGGGTCACGAACTGGGGCATCGTAAACACCTCTATGAACGCAACATAGCAAAGCTATTGCTGTTGACTTCCCTTTACATGCATTTTTACATTGAGCATAATAAAGGACACCATAAGCATGTATCTACGCATGAGGATCCCAGCAGTGCCAGAAAAGGGGAAAGCGTTTACCAATTTTATTTTCGTTCGGTTGTCTTTTCTTACTTGTCGGCTTGGAAGATTGCAGCCGATGATCAACGCAAGGCAGGCAAACCGGTACTGCACTGGAGCAATCAAATGATTCAGTTTCAATTACTGCAACTCCTCTTAGTAGCTGGCATTTATGTGTTGTTTGGAATGTTTGTAATGTTATCATTTTTGGCGTCAGCAACCATTGGGTTTTTACTGCTTGAAACCGTGAATTACATTGAGCATTACGGATTGGAGCGTAAGAAAACCGATACCGGATATGAACGAGCGATGCCGGAGCACAGCTGGAACAGCAGTCACGTTTTAGGCCGTTTACTCCTCTTTGAATTATCTCGTCATAGCGATCACCATTATTTAGCGAGTCGGAAATACCAAGTATTACGTCACCACGAAGAAGCACCTCAAATGCCTACTGGATATCCAGGAATGATGGTCTTATCGCTGATTCCACCGCTCTGGTTTGCAGTGATGCATAAAAAGATCAGGCAGTTTCAGTTGAGAGCTCAGGAAATCACTGCCGCACCAAAATAGGGCTGAAGAACCTGGGGAATTCGAATCCCTTCCGGTCCCTGATTATTTTCCAGCAAGCTTGCAAGGATACGCGGCAAAGCCAAGGAGCTTCCATTCAATGAATGCAGCAAGTTCGTTTTACCAGATTCATCTTTGGTTCTAATCTTCATGCGATTGGTCTGGAAAGATTCAAAATTGGAAACGGAACTTACCTCTAACCATTTTTGTTGAGCAGCGCTGTACACTTCAAAATCATACGTCATGGCGGAGGCAAAAGACATGTCTCCCCCACATAGCAAGAGAATGCGATACGGCAATTCAAGCGATTGAATGAGGCGTTCAACATGCTGCACCATTAGCTCAAGTGTATCGTAACTTTTTGAAGCTTCTGTTAATGCAACAATTTCAACTTTATCAAACTGATGCACGCGATTGAGTCCCCTTACATCCTTTCCAAAACTTCCGGCTTCTCTGCGAAAGCAAGGCGAGTAGGCAGTCATTTTCACAGGCAACGCTGATGCTGGAATGATTTCATCGCGATAAATATTGGTAACAGGTACTTCAGCAGTTGGTATGAGGTACAGTTCATCGGCAGTAATGTGATACATCTGTCCTTCTTTATCGGGAAGTTGTCCCGTACCGTACGCAGAGGCGGAATTGACCACATGAGGAGGAAGGTATTCGGTGTAGCCAGCAGTTGTATTATAATCCAAAAAATACTGGATCAGCGCACGCTGAAGTTTAGCACCTTTCCCTTTGTAAAGAGGAAAACCGCTTCCGGTGATTTTTACACCCGTTTGAAAATCGACCAAATCGTATTGCGTGATGAGGTCCCAATGACAAAGCGCCTGTTTAGGCAAGTAAGGCATTGTTCCACCCTGGCGAACAACAGCATTGTCTTCGGCACTTGATCCAGCAGGCACTGATTCAGCTGGAAGGTTGGGGATGCGATAAAGAATAGACTCTAATGCAGTTTCTGTTTCAGCAAGCTCCTTGGCAAATCCGTCAATCTGATCCTTCATAGAGGCAACTTCAGCTTTCTTGGCTTCAGCAGCATCTTTCTCTCCCTTACCCATCAACGCGCCGATCTCTTTCGATACCGTGTTGCGCTTGGCGAGTAACTCATCGGATTGAGATTGAAGGCTTTTCCGCTGGTCGTCCAATGCAATGACCTTATCCACCAGTTCCAATTCTTTGAATTGTTTCTTCTGCAAAGCAGCCATCACTTTATCTCTGTTGGCGCGGATGAAAGCCGGTTGAAGCATGCCTGAATTTTTGGCAAAGATAGGCGCAATCGGTAACATAGGTTGGGACAGACGGTGGAGTTGATTAGCTTTGCAAAATGAATGCAACCGATGATCTGCAGGTCCGATGGTGGAAACTGGAGGAACAGCTGGTAGAGCGATTTGGTAAAAAACCAGATCTGGAATCGATCTTGTTCCTGATAGGCGTACAGGAATTGGGAGGTGCAGGGGAAAAATTCACAAAAGAACAAAAGCAGGACCTGATGCATGTTGCGGTGTGCACTGTATTATCAGAAGGCGGCTACTATGTTCGAGAGGGAACAGACGAAGATGGGTGGCCTCATTTTCGGCAATTAAGGGAGTTGCAACCCATGACCCTGTTGGAGCAAGAAAATTTTATGAAAGATCATATACTTTTTTATTTTACCCAGAACGGATTTCTATGATCAAAAAAAGTGCTTCGATACTCGTACTGATTTTTACTTCACTGATTGCACTGGCGCAACCGGAAGGACAAATAAAAAAATCGGATCTCCGCAAAGACATTCGAATGGTAACCGACTCTGGAATATTGATTCTTCGCCTCCATGATTCTACCCCTTTGCACCGGGATAATTTCATACGACTCATCAAGTCGGGCTACTACGAAGGCATTAGTTTTCATCGCGTGATTGCGGGTTTTGTGATTCAGGCAGGTGACGGAAAAACAAAACCTGGATTTGATACCACCAGTTCACTGGCCTCGTATACCGTTCCTGCTGAAATTCGGTCAGACCTCTATCACAAGCGAGGTGTACTTGCAGCGGCGCGCATGGGAGATAACGTTAATCCGGAAAGAAAAAGCAGTGGAGTTCAGTTCTACATCGTTCACGGCAGAGTGTTCAACGACCGCTCATTGGATTCTGTTGAGACCCATCGACTGGGTGGAAGAAAAATTGCAGAATCCAGAAGGCAAGTATACAAAACGCTGGGGGGCGCTCCTCATTTGGATCAATCCTATACCATTTTTGGGGAATTGATCAGCGGATATGATGTGATGGATAAAATAGCCAATACCCCAACGAGTGGGCGACAGGGAGGTGATAAACCCTTAACCGATATCCGAATCCGAAAAACGAGTATGGTTCGACGAAAAGAATAACTTAAACTTGCAAAAAATTGATCGAATGAATTTTCCAGAAAATCTCCGCTATACCAAAGAACACGAATGGGTTGCAGTTGAAGGCGATGTGGCCACGGTTGGCATCACTGAATTTGCGCAAGGCGAGTTAGGCGATATCGTTTTTGTGGACATCAACACCATTGGAAAAGAGCTTAGTGCAGAAGCCGTTTTTGGAACTGTAGAAGCCGTTAAAACGGTGAGCGACCTCTTCTTACCCATGTCGGGCACCATTCTGGAAAAAAACAGCAGTCTGGATAATCAGCCTGAGTTGGTCAACCAAGATCCTTACGGGGATGGCTGGATGGTCAAGATCCGTATCACCGATCCAGGTCAACTGAATGGATTGATGGATGCCACTGCGTATAAGGCGCTTATTGGGGCTTGATCCTATGCCAACATTGTTTAAAAGCATAGTCCTGCCCCTTGCATGGACGATCTGTGTTTTTTATCTCTTGAGTTTTGATACTTCAGGCGTGGATGGGTTGACTTCCATCTGGAAGATTTATGGAATCGACAAGCCCATTCATTTTGGAATCTTCTTTTTACTTGCTTATCTGTGGACCCATTGGTTAGTTCAAAGATTCAACCGGTCTACCTCAAAAATTTTATTTACACTCATAGCAGCATGCTCTTTATTCGGCATGGGTATGGAATATTATCAATTGTACTTCACAAACCGCTCTTTTTCCTATTGGGATGGAGTAGCAGATGCAATCGGTTCTGTGGCCGGATGCTGGATGGCCATAAAAAAGCCCCTATGGAAATAGGGGCCGTAACCAAAACTAACTGCTTATGAGAAAACAAAAATTACTTGCTTTAAGGTGGGTTATTGTATCCCGCACAATATATAGACGTTAATTGGCCCGTTGGAATTGTTAAAGACCAATTAAAAAGAGAAAATACTTTTTAACAAGAAGGGAAATCACGTACTCACTGGGTGAGTTTACTCGAATTTTCAGCAAACTGAAGGGCATCAATGAGTTCTTCAATTTTTCCATTGAGCACCTCTTGCAGGTTATAGAGGGTCATCCCAATCCGGTGATCGGTCACCCGCCCCTGGGGGAAATTATAGGTCCTAATCTTCGCTGAGCGGTCGCCTGTACTCACCAAGCTCTTACGATGCCGGGCAATTTCGTCTTCTTGCTTCCGGACCTGCTCCTCATAAAGTCGGGTTCTCAGCATTTGCATGGCTTTTTCTCGGTTTCCGAGCTGTGTCCGCTCAGTTTGACAAATAACCACAGTTCCCGTGGGGATATGGGTTAGCATGACCTTTGTCTCAACCTTATTTACATTCTGACCGCCTGCTCCCCCACTTCGTGCTGTTTCCATTTTTACATCCGCTTCCCGTATTTCCACATCCACCTCTTCCGCTTCGGGCATTACAGCCACCGTTGCAGCGCTGGTGTGAACGCGACCGCTGGCTTCAGTTTCCGGCACCCGCTGAACACGGTGCACCCCGCTTTCAAATTTCATGGTGCCGTAGACGTCATCGCCAGTCACCTCCAATTGCACTTCCTTGTAACCGCCTACCGTTCCCTCATTTTCATTGAGGACCGCTGTTTTCCAGCCACGTCCTTCGCAGTAACGGATGTACATGCGCAGCAGATCTCCAGCAAATAAGGAAGCCTCATCTCCGCCGGTTCCGGCACGGATTTCAAGGATGGCATTCTTTTCGTCCTGCGGATCTTTAGGAATGAGCATGTTCCTGATTGATTTTTCCAACCCCTCTTTTTGCTCTTCCAATCCCGCTGATTCTGCTTTTGCCAATTCACGCAATTCCTCGTCATCTCCCATCAACGCTTCTTTGTTGAAATCAAGATCGGATAACAGTTTTTTATATTGTTCATAGGCTATCACAATCTTTTCCAAAGAGCGGTATTCTTTGGAAAGCTGACTGAATCGCTTGTTATTGCTCACCACTTCGGGATTGGTCAATGCCACTCCGATGTCGTCAAATTTTGCCTTTATTGCTTCGAGTCGATCCAGCATGGCTAAAAACTATAACCTTTTTTAATTGATTAATTTCGTGCGCAAAGCTAAATCATTTAACGGATGAAATACCGCAAGTTCCGGGGGAAGCGACTCTTCAGCGGAAGAGAATTGTTCGATAATGAACATGTGCTTGTAATGCGCGAGGATGGAAAAGTTGAGGGGATTGTACCTCTTGAAAATGCAGGAGAGGATATTGAGGAAGTGAATGGAATAGTTTGTCCCGGATTCATCAATGCACATTGCCATTTGGAATTGAGTCACCTTAAAGATGTTATCCCTCCTCATACGGGCCTGATTCCTTTTTTGTTGGATGTAGTGGGCAAGCGCGACTTCCCTATGGAAGTCATTTTAGACCGAATTGAAAAAGCAGAAAAAGAAATGTACGATGGAGGAATTGTGGCTGTTGGCGATATTGGAAACACCGATAATACGGTTGCTACCAAGAAAAAAAGTAAAATCAAATGGAACAATTTCGTTGAAGTACTGAGTTTCAGCGACGCCATGTCTGCAACACGATTAGCGGAATACAGCAAGGTATTGCAATCGTTCAACGATGCTGCAGTTGCGTTGGAAGAAGACCATTTCAAATCAGCGCTCGTTCCACATGCCCCCTATACCATCAGCGATCGTACGTTCAAAGAAATCAATCGACTTACCCCCGGTGCAGTAATTTCAATGCACAACCAGGAACACCCTGCAGAAGACGAACTCTATCGCACAGGAGGAGGTGATTACCTCCCCTTTCTGAACCTATTTGGTTTTGACGCATCGCCCTTTCCTGTAACAGGAAAATCTGCCCTTCGATCCTGTCTACCGCATTTTAACAATCGACAGCGAATGCTGCTCGTTCACAATACGTTCATTCCGGAAAGCGATATTGACTTTGCGATAGATTATGCACGTGAACATTTATCAGGCCTTCATTTTTGTTTGTGCGTGAATGCCAATCGATACATCGAAAACCGTCTCCCTCCTATTAAGATGCTCATCGAGCACGGAGCACATCTTGTGCTGGGCACCGACAGTTACAGCAGCAATTGGCAGCTTAGCATTGCAGAAGAGATTCGAACCATTCGCACATCTTTTCCGGAAATTCCGCTCACCACTGTATTGCAATGGGCAACCATCAATGGTGCACAGGCGCTGGGCAGGGATGATTCGTTAGGTAGTTTTGAAAAAGGAAAACAGCCGGGGGTGGTTGAAATTGACGACAAGATGAATGCACGAAGAGTTTTCTAATCAACTATCCATTAAACTCCTAACAACCGGTAGACTGCGCATCGCACCAAATGGTTGAATGTGCAATGCATAAAATTCCAAACAGTAATCGATCAATTTGTTTCTCATTGTCCGGTTGAGTTGAATGGTAGCCAATTCTTCAAGTTGCATCACACGCAATAAATGAGCGATGTAACCGCTTTCGGGCTCTTGAACAACATGTTCATGCCCCGGTAATGCTTGAATAAATTGACCCTCACGTAAATCAATGATGGGAAATTGCTCGGAATAGGTATCGAGGAGTCGAAAACCAAAAAAGTGGGCGAGGTGAAGACAGAAAAAGATTGGAATATTGGCTGCCTCGTAGGGAGTAGCTCGATCCAATCCCAAAAAAATATCTTCTAGAAATTGAAACAATTCAGGTGAAGGATCAGGTTGCTTGATGCATTTTTGTACCAATTCAATCATAAAGGAAAGGATGGCATTTTTAATAACATCACTGAAGAGGTGATCATAAAAAACAGTTTGTCGCGCTTCCTTTATGTATTGCAGGGAGTTTTTTTCATTGTGTTGGACAATCAGTTCCAATAGATTTCCTACTTGAAGATGCCCGGGTGCGACCGTTCCGGTTTTTTTTGCACTACGAATTCCTTTTACTATGTATTGTTGCAGTCCAAATTTTTCAGTAAAAGCAGATACAATGAGTGAGGTTTCACCGTATTTGGTTGTTCGAAGAATTATGGCTTTAGTCGATTGAACCACACCAGCTCATTTAATGAAGAAAATTTTACCAGCTACCTGAAAAGAATTGTCCTCGCTGGAGACAAAGATCAGGTACGTACCAGAACTGGCTCGTTCACCTTTATAGTTTTTCCCGTTCCAGATTGCCTGTCCCCCAAGTGATCGAGTTTGGTGAACAAGTCGACCATTCAACTCGGTGATGCGCACCCATGCGTTCTCCGGCAAGTTGCGTATTGCAATTGTACCTGTGAATCCAGAAGAAACAGGATTGGGAAAAACGAAGGGCTTTGTCTTTTCTTCAACAGGGGAAGTAGCTGTGCTTCGAAAGGAGGATATACCAAGTTCAGTTGCGAAGAAGACTTCACCTGTGGAAGGCTCAATGAGTAGGGATCGGATGCTGTCTCCTAGCAGGGGACTATTTTTTTTATCAAAGCGATAGATTACTTTTTGAGCGTCTGCACTAAGCAGCCAAACTCCATTGTTGGTTGCAATCCATTTTCTGTCTGCTCCATCTACTTGTATGTCGTTGATTGTTTCTTCTGAAAGCAATAAACCAGCAAAATTGTCCTGCTGCACAATAGGTAAAATAGCCTCGCAACTGGCATTGGAAAAGAGTTCGTCAGTGCACTGGATGATGGCCAACCCCTTATTGGTTCCAATCCAGGCAAATCCGTTTCGGTCGACAGCAACACATTTGGCATTGGATGACGGAAGATTACCTCGGCCCAGTCCTTGTCGGAATTGCCTCCACCGATCGTCATTTGTTTGATCGATTGTACCTCCATCGTCAAAACAAAAAATACCATCCGATTCACTGACGATCCATTTGCGATTGCCGTCCGTTGTTATTCGTGTTATTGCATAATTGGTTTGTGTAAACGGGATGATGAATTTTTTCCAACCACCTTCTTTTTTCTTAACAAGAAGATTCTCCAAAGTGCCTGGGTTCGCAATCCATAGATGGAGATTGTCGTCGTATGCTAATCCTGCAACGCGAAACTGTCCTGGTAAACCAATGGATGCAGTGATGGGAGAATTAGCAGCATAGACTGAAGTTTTCAAATCCTTATCGATTTGGAGAAGGCCCTTACCATAGGAAGAAACAAAGAGCGCCCCGGATGCAGGATCGCGGACAGCAGTATGCAGGTTGACTACTGTATCCAGTATAGCAAGTTGGATGGGGGTGTTATTTTTCCACTGATCGTTTTGCAACGTGTAGATGCCAGAAAGCGGACCGATTTCATTCATCCATGTAGTAGGAGTTCCGGATGGCAAAACAACTTCATCAGAAGTGGCATAACCAAATCCAAAAGCTAAACCGGAAGGTCGACCGGTTTCGATCGGCGTTGATGTTCCTCCTCGAAGCAGGATCAATCCTCTTTTTGAATCGCCCAACCAATACCTAGCCCCTTCAATCAAGCAGGTTGAAGGGTCTTGGAGCAGAGGGGAAGTGATGAGAGAGGGTGACGATGAAATTGAAGAAAATACAGAGAATCCTTTTTGAGTACCATTCTTGAAAGCAAAGAATAATTTGTTGGAAGAAATCCCCATCTTCAAAATTCCCGTTGGTCGGTTGACCAAAAGCGACCAGCTCCCGGCATGTTGAACAAGCACTGTATCATTTTTTCGAAGAATGAGTCGGTTCTCCCACGCCAGTAGCTGCTCCTTCCCACTGAATGAAATATCAACCGGTTCGTTGCGCCAACTTCGAAAGTCATTGAGTTGTGCAGAAGGATAAGCGGCAGATTTGAGTCCCTCTGCAGTAGCTGCATATATCCTCCCATTCAGCAAAGCAACAGAACTCACGGCGATGGCTTCACCGTTTGTTCCCAATCGATACGAAGCACGTATATCGTATTGTGTGGGATTGACAACGATGATGCCAATTCCCGTTGAAAGAAAAACATCACCACCAATCCAGGTTGCATCTCGAATGGTTTTATCACCCTGAACCCTACTCAGCAGGATGTCGGGTATATTTCTGATGCGATTGTTCTCGATTACATCGAGGTTGGCATTATCGTATACCACTAAGGTTTTTTTAGACTCAGGATCCGTTGTACTTATTGTTATCCGCACGTCGGAGAGTCCCCCGGCTCGAGTAAAAAACTGAAACGATTGAGTTGCGGGATCATAACTATACAATCCCAAACGAGATCCTACCCAAATTTTTTCATTGATGGTTTCAATCTGTTGAACATTCGATAAAGGGACGTGGTCGCGCCATGCACCTATTGGTTGTATGCCCTGAGCATAGGTTGCAAGGGACCAAAACAAAAAAGAAAATAGAAATCCTATTCGCATTGCATCGTAAAAGTAACAAAAGTGAAATGCCATCCAATTATTCGTTTCCTTTGTAAAAAAAAGATGTGGCAGCGGACAGGCGAATGGATTTTACGGTATAGGTACGCATTGGTCGTACTCTTTATTTTCCTGACCGGTTATTTGGGGTACCAAGCCAGTAAGGTGCAGATGAGTTACGAGTTTGCAAAAGCCATCCCCACTGATCATCCGCAGTACCAATATTACCTCCAATTCAAGCAAACCTTTGGAGAGGACGGAAACTTGCTTACGATTGGTTTCATCGCCGAAGATTTTTTTTCTGTTTCAACCTTCAACCGCATAGGAGCATTTGAAGAGCAGTTACGTAAGGTGGAGGGGGTAGACGACATCATCAGTGTTCATCGGTCCGTTCATCTCAAGAAAAATGACAGCACCGGTCAACTTCAGGCTGTAAAAATTTTTACTGAAGGCCTCTCCAATCAGACCATCTTGGACAGCCTGAGCGGAGTATTTCGGAACCTGCCGTTTTACAGAGGGTTGCTTTATAATCCCGATGCTAATGCCTACCTCATAGGTCTACGGATCAATAAGAATGTACTGGCATCCAAACAACGCGAACAGACAGTCGGTGCAGTTGAGCAGCTTGCCAACGCATTTGCCAAAGAAAGCAAAATGGATTTGCGCATGAGTGGGTTACCGTTGATCCGAACCAATGTCGCCATGCGCATTGCCCGAGAACTGAATTGGTTCTTAGCAGGTTCGCTCTTGCTTTCAGCGTTGATCCTATTTATTTTCTTCCGATCCGTAGGCACCATGTTACTCTCCTTGGGTGTAGTAATCTTGGGTGTGGTGTATAGCTTGGCCACCATTCATTTGCTTGGTTATAAAATCACGTTGTTAACCGCGTTGATCCCTCCACTGGTTGTTGTGATTGGAATTCCGAACTGCATTTATTTTCTGAATAAGTTTCATACTGCATTTGTAAAGACGGGCGATAAACGAGGATCGATTGTGGAGATGGTGAGCAAAATGGGTGTTGTTACTCTTTTTTGCAACATCAGTGCTGCATTGGGATTTGCCGTATTTGCTCTGACCAAGAGCATGATACTGAAAGAATTCGGAATGGTAGCGGGCATCAATATCATGGGGTTATTTTTTATCTCACTTGTCCTGATTCCTATCGTGCTACTTTATTTACCAGCACCGGAAACAAAGCACACACGGTACCTTGAAAACCGCTGGTTGCTTAACGTCCTGGGCAAAATAGAAAAGTGGGTATTTGGTCATCGAAAAACTATTTACGTAGCTACGGTCGTATGCCTTGTTGTTTCCATCATGGGAATTGTGCGCTTACAGACGCGTTCGTTCATAGTTGACGATCTTCCCACCAACGACAAAATCATTGCCGATCTTCGATTTTTTGAACAACACTTTGGGGGAGTCTTACCGCTGGAGATCTTGGTTGATACCCGAAAGAAAAACGGAATTGCAGGATCAAGGGCATTGAATGTTTTTGAAAAAGTTTCAGCGTTCAGCGACAGTCTGAAGAAGTACCCGGAATTAGCAAAACCGCTCTCATTAGCAGAGGGATTAAAATTTGCACGTCAGGGTTTTTATGATGGCGACAGCAACAACTATTCTATCCCCAATGCCTTTGATGGAGCTTTTTTAGCTGACTATCTGAAGCCCGGAAAAAACAAGCAAAGCTCAAACGGTTCATTTGAAGGGTTGATGGCCTCTTTCATAGACAGCAATCGTCAAACAACACGCATCAGTGTGAATATGGCGGATATCGGAAGCACAAAAATGCCTGAGCTGATTGCTCAACTCAAGAACGATGCGATCAATGTATTTGATACAAGTAAAACCAGCATCACCTTAACTGGTTCAAGCATTACTTTTTTAGAAGGAAACCGGTTTATTATTAGTGGACTCAAAGAGAGTATCCTGTGGGCCTTCCTATTCATTGCCCTGTGCATGCTTTATTTGTTCCGCTCATTTCAAATCCTGATTTGCTCCCTGATCCCCAATCTCATTCCCCTTGTGATGACTGCAGGATTGATGGGATGGGCCGGAGTTGCCATCAAGCCTTCCACTGTGCTGGTTTTTAGTGTGGCATTGGGAATTGCCATCGACATCACCATTCGCTTCCTGGTCAATTACAAACAGGAATTGCCAAAAAACAAGGGCGAAATCATGCCCACAGTGGCACTCACCATTCGGGATACAGGAATCAGTATCGTATATACCTCCCTTGTACTGATCGCTGGCTTCATCATTTTTGTAGCGAGTGGGTTTGGCAGCACCCAGGCATTGGGTTGGTTAACCTCTTTTACCTTACTAACCGCTACCATCACCAATTTGGTCCTTTTGCCGGTGCTCCTACTGCTCTTTAAGCGGTCCTGATTGGATTTAGCGAGACTTTTGACGTAAATTTTATTTTTATCAAAAAGTAGACCAATTTGATCTATTTTATTAGATTTTTTTTAAAATTTTGATCAATACTTATATATTGTTCTGATAATCCAAGCTATATCGACTTGTCCCGCGGAATATTCCATCAAAACACGCAACAAAGGGGGCAAATTAGTTGTCTTATCATATTTTCGCAATTCGTTAACATCCATTTAACCAAAGAATAAGTCATGAGAAAAATCTTGATTCTTTTGTGCGGAGTTCTGTTTTTCGCAGGACAACTTGCCGCTCAAAACAGGACGGTCTCCGGTAAGGTTGCGGATGCATCCGGCAATGCGGTTGCTAATGCATCGGTGATTGTGAAAGGAAGCCGACTCGGAACCACTACCAATGCGAGTGGTAATTTCAGTTTTAGCGTACCTACGACAGCAAAAGCGTTGATCATTTCAGCAGTAGGATTGGCCGCTCAGGAAGTTGCTATTCCTGCTAACGGTACAATCAATGTCACCATGGAAATGGATGACAGAAAAATGGAAGAAGTGATCATCACCGGTTATCAAACCAGAAGAAAAAGGGATGAGGCAGGTGCGGTTTCTACTGTAAGAGGTAAGGAAATCGAAAACCTTCCTAACCCATCACTGGATAAGGCCCTTCAGGGTCGCGCTGCCGGTGTATTGGTACAAGCAAACAGTGGTATTCCAGGTGGCGGTATCAATATCCGCATCCGTGGTACCGGTTCGTTCTTAGCAGGTACACAGCCTCTTTTTGTAATTGACGGCGTACAGCTCAATACCCGCAGTGACGCAAACTATACCGAGTCAAACCCGCTCGCCTTTTTGAATCCAAACGATATTGAATCGATCGACATCCTAAAAGATGCGGCATCAGCAGCTATCTACGGTGCTCAGGCATCCAATGGTGTTGTCATCGTTACTACTAAAAAAGGTAAGGCTGGTAAAACCAAGTTTCAATTCAATACTTATTTTGGTCAGGCCACTGCACTGCGTAAGTTGGAAGTGTTGAACTCACAACAGTTGTTTCAGCTTAGAGCAGAGGCAGTTGGTAACGTGAATAATTTACCTGCCAGCAACTTAGACATCAGACGTTTTGTATTGAATGAATACAGAATTCCAATTACCAACGTAACAACGGATAAGGCTGCATTGGATGCAATCAATGCATTGCCTACTTACGATTGGCAGGATGCTGCTTTCAAATCTGGCGCTATTCAGAACTACGAATTGAGTGCAGCTGGTGGTAACGACCGCACCACCTTCCGTTTGTCAGGTTCGTACAACGTTCAAGAAGCGATTGTATCGAAAGCAAACTTTAAGCGTGGAACTGTAAAGCTGGACCTTACCAATAAAGCGACTGATCGCCTTACACTGAGTACGTCGATCAATGCGAGTACGTTTGATCAAAATGTACCGTTCGCAACTTCAGGCTCATTCTTGGGAAGTCCTGCATTTGCGTCTGCAACCGTACTCCCATTCAACGCTATTTACAACCCCGACGGAACCTACTTTGGTGTACCACCTGCAAACATTGCTGGTGTATTGAACCAAAACGTGATTGCGGTTAATGAATTCAATAAAGGTTTCAACCGCAGCAATCAATTGGTAGGAAATATCACAGCCGACTATAAACTGAGGCCATGGTTGAACTACCGCGCATTCTTTGGATTGGACTACCGCCTGGTTCAGGGTAGTCGTTTTACGGATCCAAGAACTCCAGACGGATTCAACCGTAAAGGTTTAGGTCAGGTGGAGAGTGAATGGAACACCAACCTCATTTCAACACAGACATTGAATTTCAATTTCAATGTAGAAGACAAGCACAAGATTGATGGTTTGGTTGGTTTTGAGTACAGAAAAGAAAATCAGGAGGGCATCGGTGCAACAGCTGAAGGTTTCCCTACTTTCCAGTTCACTACATTGAACACTGCCGCTACTCCATTATCTGCTACGGAATTCTTTACCGGATATAGAAGACAGAGTGCGTTCACCAACCTGAACTATAACTACGACGGTAAATACATTGTGAGTGGTATCCTTCGCTACGACGGATCTTCCCGTTTCGGTGAAAACTACCGCTACGGTCTTTTCCCATCCTTGCGTTTGGCATGGAACATCGACAATGAGAAGTTTCTTGAAAACAGCAAATGGATCAACTCCTTGAGGTTAAGAGCTTCGTACGGTATTACCGGTAACGATCAAATCGGAAACTTTGATGGACTTGGTTTATATGGATCGGCTTCTCCATACAGTGGTGCCCCAGGTATCACATTCAGCCAGTTGGCTAATCCAGAGTTGAGGTGGGAAAAAAATAAGACCACCAACTTGGGTCTTGATTTCTCGTTGTTCAATAACAAGGTATTTGGTTCTTTGGAAGCATATGACAAGATCACCGCTGATCTCTTGTTGTCACAGCCCGTTCAGTTAACAACCGGT
>JAFMES010000133.1 GCA_017856605.1 Chitinophagaceae bacterium | reverse complement strand
CTTCACGCGAATGTCTAAGCTTTCATCACTTGTTCCTGCGTTTTACAATGCATTGATCAACAATTCCATTACCGGTTCGTTGGTTAAAACAGTTTCAGGATTTTCGGTGAAGCGATCGCTTCCTACCATTTCGAAGCAGACCTTGAAGAATTGGTACAATCATTTTGATCAGCATTCCGTTCAACCACTCAACAAGAAAGTCTATTTATTTTGTGATGAGTTCACCAACTATACAGAGTCGCATATCGGGATAAAGGCCGTTCAATTGTTGAATGCGCTTGGATATGAAGTAATCATTCCGGAGCACGATGAAAGTGGAAGAACCTGGTTATCAAAAGGATTGGTTCGTCGCGCCAAACAGATTGCCAATCGCAACATCCGCGCATTATCGCCATTGATCAGTGCTGAACATCCATTGATTGGCATTGAGCCTTCTGCCATTCTTACGTTTAGGGACGAATATCCTGATCTAGCGGATGATGAAGCATTGGAAGCAGCCCGTCAGTTGTCAAAACATTCCTATTATATAGATGAGTTCCTGGCCAGAGAAGTGAAAGCCGGTCGAATTACATCCGATCAGTTTACCGATGCGCCGATGCAGATCAAGGTGCACGGACATTGTCAGCAAAAAGCCGTTGGTTCACTCTCCGATACGGTAAACGTGCTCTCATTGCCCCGTCATTACCGGGTGGAGACGATCCCCTCCGGTTGTTGTGGTATGGCCGGGTCGTTTGGATATGAAAAAGAACATTATGATTTGTCCATGCGCATAGGGGAATTGGTGCTGTTCCCGGCCGTTCGCAGCAGTGCCCCTGATTGTACGGTAGCCGCACCGGGAACCAGTTGTCGCCACCAGATCAAAGACGGTACGGGTGCCCTGGCCAAGCATCCAGTGGAGGTCCTGTACGAGGCCCTGCGGTAGAGGATGGGGCAAGTTCGCCTCGCGAAAAATCATTACTTTTAGGCATTAAATACATCACGATGAAATCGATCTATTCATTATTATTCGTTGCATTCACCTTGTTGATGGGTTCACAGGTCAATGCGCAATCCGCTTCAGAAGTGGAAAGTTATTTTCTTGGAAAATGGAACGTAACGGTGAAGGGTACTCCCAATGGTGATATCACCATTCCGTTTCGATTTGCCAAAGTAGATGGTAAGCTTAAGGGGTATTTCCTTGAGCCAGAAGCAAAAGATGAAAAAGCTACCGATACTGTATATATAGAGGGAGCAGAAATCAAAACCGGATTCAATATTGCCGGATACGATGTGGTAGTAGGAATGTCGAAGAAAGACGACGACAATGCTACCGGTTCACTGATGGGTATGTTTGATGTGACTGCTGCTCGTGTTAAGGAATCTGCTGCAGCCGGAAGCAATGGTGGCGCTGCCAGTCTCCAGGATTATTTTCTGGGCAAATGGGATGTAACTGCAAAAGGCACTCCCAATGGCGATGTAACTATTCCTTCTCGTTTTGCTGTAGTAAATGGTGCTTTGATGGGGTATTTTGTAGAACCCGGTTCATCTGATGAGAAAGCCATGTCTTCTGTAAAATTAGAAGGCGAGAAATTGATTGTTGGATTTACGGTAATGAGTTACGATATCACGGTGTGGTTGACCAAGAAAGATAATGACACCGCTACCGGTTCATTGATGGATATGTTTGAAGTTGTAGCAGTAAGAAAAAAATAACAATGAAAATACGTGCATCTTTTTCATGGGCCATCCTTTTGATGGCCCTTGTTTCTTGTGGCGGGAATGCCAATGCTCCGGAAGAGTTACTGACTAAGGAAGAAGTGCTGGCCGTGATCAATTCATTTGATGAGGGTTGGAAAAATAAAAATGAAGCGCTGGTTGATTCGGTTTTATCCGAGCACTACGTCTATTTCACGCAATCGGGCAATACGTTCAATCGTGCTAACCTTGTTGCAACAGCAGGTTCCGATGTGTACCAATTGCAGACCATGGAACGCGAGGCATTCGACATACAGCTCGAAGGCAATACTGCGGTGGTGAGTACCATTTGGAAGGGACAGGGAGCTTATCATGGAGAATTATTCAATGATCGTCAGCGATGCAGCGTCACCATTGTCAAACACGATGGTAAAGTAAAAATCCTGGCAGAGCACTGCACACCGATAAAAAAATAGTCCGCTGATAGCATCACTTTCTTGGATCGATTGGGTCATGGCCCTCGCGGCAGTTTTTCTCATTGGAATGGGGAAGGCTGGAATCAAGGGCATGGATATGTTCAATGTTACGTTGATGGCCATTGTTTTTGGAAGCAAAACTTCCACTGGAGTAGTGCTGCCGTTATTGTCGCTTGCCGACATTGCTGCCGTTGCCTATTACAATCGACATGCCGAATGGAAATACTTTTGGAAGTTGGCACCCTGGATGATGATTGGTATCCTGTTGGGAGTTGTTGCGGGAAAAGACATGCACGAGATGGTATTTCGGAAAGTAATGGCGGGCATCATTCTCATTACCATTATCATTGTGTTGATCATGGAGTGGCGTAAGGATGCTCCGGTTCCGAATCATCCTGCTTTTTCTATTGGAAGTGGATTGGCGGCTGGATTCACTACGATGATTGGTAATCTGGCGGGAGCTTTTGCGAATCTTTATTTTTTGGCCATGCGGGTGGGTAAAAATGTTTTCATCGGAACCGGTGCATGGGTGTTTTTATTCATGAATCTGTTCAAGTTACCTTTTCAGGTTTTTTATTGGGGAAACATCAGTGCGCAAACCCTGGAAATGGATCTTTATTTAATTCCAGCGTTGGTAATTGGTTTTGTACTGGGAATTCGAGTGGTGCGTCAGTTAGATGATGCGGTATATCGCAAATTGGTAATTGTGTTGACACTTCTCGGGGCGCTCACGATGCTATTTAGGAATTGAGGTAATTTCTTATCTATATTGCACTTTCAAACTGTACGCATGAGGACGTTATTTGTAATAGCATCATTTTCACTTTTGATGCTTTCCTGTAAAAAGAATCAAACCCCTGCAACAATTGATGTAAAAGTAGGAGCCTTGTTGTCGCTTACCGGTAACTGGTCGACATTGGGAAAAACATCCGACGAAGCCATTCGTTTGGCCTTGGTGAATACCAATGCTTATATGGAGACCACCTCTTCCCCTTATCGATTCAGTCTGGTCACCTACGATACCAAACTCGATACTGCCTCTGCGATTGGAGCCATCAAGCGTGCCGATTCGCTTGGGGTTAAATTCATTATTGGTCCCCAATCCAGTGCTGAAGTTGCGGCCATAAAAAGTTATGCCGATCAAAAAGGCATCATCGTTGTGAGCCAGGGGAGTACAGCGGGGAACTTGGCCATCAACAATGATGCAATTTTTCGTTTTTGTCCTGGTGACGCTCTGGAAGGAGCTGCCATGGCTCGAACCATCTATGCTTCCGGTAAGACCGATTTGATCACGTTGGCACGTGATGATGCAGGCAATAAAGGATTGCAAACTAGTGTAAGAACTAATTTTCTTGCCTTGGGCGGTCGCGTTGATTCCTTGTTGCCCTATGCTGCGTCCACTACCAATTTTACTTCGCTGCTAGCGCAAGTGAAAACTGTATTGCAAAACAAGCTGACTACTACTACTGCAGATAAGATTGCTATTTATTTGGCATCATTTGATGAATGCGTAGCACTGTTCAAGCAGGCAAGCGCTGATCCTATTTTCTCATCTGTTCGTTGGTATGGAGGAGATGGAGTGGTATTGAGTGCTGCGTTGCCAGCCGATCCTATTGCGGCTTCCTTTGCAGCGACCACTGGATTCATTGCTCCGAATTTTGGATTGCCTGCCGTTCCGCATCCGACGTTGGCCAATATTGTTTCGTTTATAAAATCAAAGACGGGACTTGAACCCGACGCGTATGCATTAGCAGCTTTTGATGCGTTTGCTGTTATTGCAGCAACGGTCAATGCGTTTCCTGATGCAGATGTAAGTTTTGAGAAAACTAAGAACTCCTTCTACTTTGAAGCAAGTAAGTACTTTGGGATAACAGGTCCCTTGTTGCTCAATACTGCAGGCGATCGTTCAACAGGTAGTTACGACTATTGGGGGATTGTTGTTGAAAATGGAGTATACAAGTGGAAGCTGGTTGGGAAATCTTCCTAATTAGGACAGTGCCGGCAGATCGGCATACTCAAAAGCTTCTTTTGGATGTTCTGCCGTTTTAAAATCCTTACGAATGGAATAGGCCGAGAGTGTTCGGCTATCGATTTGATGTGCAGCAATCGCTTTGATCCGATCATCACTCAGTGTGGGAGAAAGCCATTCTTCTGCTAGAGATTCGTCGAGGATGGTCGGCATTCTTTTTTTCTTGTTATGAATCTTTTCCATCAATTCATTGGCCTGTGTGGTGACGATTGCGAATGTATCCAATGTTTCTCCAGTTGTTGTATCGGTCCATTCCTGATGAATACCTGCCATGAAAAAATAGTGATGTCCCGGTATGAAAATATAATAGGGGTAGGCTACATCTTTTTTTGAACCCAATGGGTGATGGTGGCGCCATTCATAAAATCCGGAGGATAGTACCAGGCATCTTCTTTTTCGAGCAGCGTCTTTGTACACAGCACTATCCAACAACTTTTCTGCCGTTGCATTAAGGGTGGTGAATTTTGTTCTGTTTTCTTCGACTTGTTGCTTATTGCGTACCCACTTTGGTATAAATTCCCAATGCGCCAGTTCTAATTCTAGTTCATTGGTGTTATTCTTGAAAAGGATTGGCCATTGTGTGTATTCAAAACCGCTTGTGAGTTCCGAGTGGAATTCGTGTGTAATTGTTTTCTCCTGAT
Source organism: Chitinophagaceae bacterium (assembly GCA_017856605.1). Taxonomy (GTDB): domain Bacteria; phylum Bacteroidota; class Bacteroidia; order Chitinophagales; family Chitinophagaceae; genus Pollutibacter. The sequence continues at coordinate 1,122 of JAFMES010000133.1, read as the reverse complement.
TGGATATCTTTATGATATCGCCGATGCTGAGATTGATGCTGTTGAAATAACACATATTCTAATCAACAAATATAAATAACCATGTCGATGCTCCCACCGCGGTTTGTCACTTTGAATAATGACATCAAAATGCCCATCTTGGGCTTGGGAGCTTGGGATATGTATGGACAAGAAGCGGAGCAGGCAGTCGTGGATGCACTGGATGTCGGTTACCGATTGATTGATACTGCTGCCATGTACGATAACGAGCAGGATGTGGGTCGTGCGCTTCAGCGCAGTGGCGTACTTCGCTCAGAAGTATTTGTCACCACAAAACTGAACAACAATGCCCATGGATACGATGAAGCACTCAAAGCATTTGATGAAAGCTTGGGTAAATTGGGATTGGAGCAGGTGGATCTTTATTTGATCCATTGGCCAATACGCGAAGGACGAAAAGCATCCTGGAGAGCACTAGAGCAGATCTATGCTGAGGGTCGTGCTCGAGCAATTGGGGTTGCCAACTACGATAGGATATTGTTAGAGGAATTATTTGATACAGCAGGTATAGTTCCTGCAGTGAATCAAATTGAATGTTCGCCGTGGTTATTTCAGCCCGAGTTAATGGAGTATTGTCGCGCTAACCATATTCAGATGCAATCGTATTGTCCCATTACCCGCGGGATAAAATTCAATGATCCGCGTTTACACCCCATATGTGAACGTTACGGGAAAACACCTGCTCAGGTAGTTTTGAATTGGCATGTTTGCCATGGGATATCGACCATACCCAAGTCGGTTCGTCGTGAACGTTTGCAGGAAAATCTAGGGGCACTTTCGTTCTCATTATCTGAATATGATATGAACGAAATGGACAGCTGGGATGAAGGATTTCGTATATGTGAACCGCCGAGTGATTTTTATTAATTTTTATATATTTTTATCCAACTAAAAAACATTTACTAATTATGAGAACACCTCTATTTTTAATGATTGTAATAACACTTTTTTCGTCCTGCAGTAAAAATGAATCACAACCAGCGCCTACCGGAAAGGATGTGGCATACGATTGTAAGTGCACACCAGCGCCTGGAGCGGTGGTGACCGGGGCGATTACATATACCACTCCAACCTCTTCAACAA
>JAFMES010000013.1 GCA_017856605.1 Chitinophagaceae bacterium | reverse complement strand
CCCCAACCGTTTGTTTTGACTTGGGTCGGAGAATTGATTGGAATGGAAAGAATTCTTCTTTTAGATGGAACTGCAATATCTGCAGGACTTGGTGCGTTGGTGATCGATTGCGCTACAACTACACGGGTAATGAAATCCTGATAGGTACCAAGGTAATAATACGCATCAACAAGTAAGCGAGAATTCAATAACAATCCTTTATAGCCTACTTCATAGGACTTAACCGCCTCAGGCTTGAAATCAGAGAAGGTTTGCACCTTTAGCTGACCTTGTGAAAGGGCTGCGACTGAATACACAGGATTGGCCACAATGTTATAGTGGCGCTTCATATCAGGCACGCCTCCAATCAAGATAGCTCCACCAGCAGCAAGATCTATATACTGTTGCTGAGTTGAAGGGAATCGATAAGCGGTTTGATAAGAGAAGCGAATGTGGTTGTTCTTTGCTATGCGCAATAAAGCGGTAGCTCTTGGAGTAAAACGACCTTTGAAGTTGCTGTTTTTGTCATAGCGACCAGAAACGGTGAACTTGATTCGGTCATCCGCAAAACCTTTTACGATCTGGATATAAGCTCCATATTCGTTGATGGGGATTTTACCTGCAGAATCAGCAAACAAGGTTCCTTCAGAATTCAATAAGAATCTTCTGAAGTTACCTCCCACTAAGATATCTGCAAAATCACCTGTCAAATGACTCAGGTTGTATTGTCCTTCAACGGCAGTAAGGCTTGTTTTATCAACAAATAAGCCACCACCAGCGGAGATCGGACGAGCTCTCACAGAATCATATATGCGTTGAAACAAGGCTGTGCCGGGTGTTGGGCGACCAATATCAGCTTGCGAGCGAGCAAAAGCATGAGCGTTTGACTTATTCAAGCCGTTGAGGAGCCCACCCAAATACGCCTGGCCATACTCGGTATACCATTGAGTGGAAGGTTTCCACGCCTCATTAAAGAGACGAGTAGTAATGGTTGTATTGTAGGATTGACCGGCATTTTCACGAGTAGTATACGCTCTTACTGACCAGTTCTTGTGACGCAATTCAGCTTTGTACTGTCCCATTTTCAGGTCAAGCAGTGAATAACGATCACTACCAGTATACACAGTGTTACCAGTTCCCCAGAAACCTGAGACTACTGCTTCAATTGAGTTGGTCAGTTTATAATGAAAGGCACCACCCATTTTGAAGTTGATTGTATTGGGGTTGGTAACCTCTTTTTCAGTATATCCAGTTCTGGAAACCGGGTTGGGAGAACCAGTCAACGTAGAGATATAAGGAGCAAGGAAAGGCGCCTGACCGGCTATGCCATTGAGAACCAAGTTAAGATCGATGGTTGTTTCATCACCGTACTGATTCATTCCATCATAATTGGGGTCAGTTTCACGTGTTCCAGGAATGATGCTACCCAAGAAAGGTCCTGAACGCAATACATTTCTATTGTCCGCAGCCAACCAGTCTTTTGCCTGAATGAGGCCTGCAGTAATTTTATAGGCAAATTTTTCACTCACCTTTTTAGCCCAACGGACGTCCCAGTTGTAATAGGGAGATGGATCGCGGTACTTGCCATCCACGTGCATCATGCCGTTCTTCATTTGAAAAGACAAGCCCTGGTATTTGAAAGGATCTTTACTGTTAATCAAGAGGGTTCCATTCATACCACCTGGACCGTAAAGTGCAGATGATGCGCCCTGTAGCAACTCCATGCTTTCAACATCCAATTCGCTGAGACCGACTATGCTGCCCACTGCGAAGTTCAAACCAGGAGCCTGGTTATCCATTCCGTCGACTATTTGCGTGAAACGGGTATTACCGCTACCTGCAAAACCACGAGTAGTGACCGTTTTAAAGGTCAAGCTGGAGGCTACCATGTCCACACCCTTAAGGTTATAGGTCATGTCGAAATAGTCAGCCGCAGGCGCATTGCGAAGTGCGGTGTTGTTGATGCGTTCAATTGAAACAGGCGACTCAAGAATACGAGTAGGAGTTCGGGTTGCAGATACCACAACCTCAGCACCTAATACAGTCGATTGATTCATGACAACTTCTTTTACAGCCCCTGCCCCAGCGGCTTGGACCTCGAGAATATCATAACCAATGGAAGAAAAGATCAAGGTGGCGGGGAACTTAGTGGACGAAGGCACACTAAGATTAAAATTTCCTTTGTTGTCGGTAAAGGTTCCACTGGGACTACCTTTTAGGGTTACCGAAACGGCACCAAGGCTTTCACCTGTTGAACTTTTAACTTGGCCACTGATCGTAATGTTCTGAGCCTGAAGAAATGCCGGCAGCATCCATAGCAGGGTGACTGCAAGGCAAACCAATCTTTTCATAAGCGATTATTTTGGTCGAATTTGAGTACAAATTAGTTATTGTTCCCCTCATAAAAAAAAATTAACCCCAAAACTTGACCGTTTGTTCAGGTAATCGGAAAAATTGGCAGTCTGCTCTACTGAACCTATTTTAGAGGTATGAATACCTTAGAATTGAATGGAGTAACAGGTTTTTACAGAGGAAAGGTCCGAGATGTATACTCAATTGGTGATAATTACCTGGTTATGGTCGCTTCAAATCGAATTTCAGCATTCGATGTGATCTTACCCCGTCCTATCCCCTTTAAAGGACAGGTACTGAATCAAATTGCTGCTCATATGCTGGAACAAACCAGGGATATTTGTCCCAATTGGCTCCTATCTACCCCTGCTCCCCATGTTTCTATAGGTCGTAAATGTCAGCCATTTAAAATTGAAATGGTAGTCAGGGGAAACTTGGTTGGACATGCCTGGCGCACCTATCAACATTCAAAAACCCTGTGCGGAGAAATTTTAACCGAAGGTTTAAAAGAAAATGATTTCTTTCCCACGCCAATCATTACTCCCAGCACAAAAGCTGCAGAAGGTCATGATGAAGACATTTCAGCAGAGGAAATTATTCAAAAAGGATTAGCCACCCCTGAAGAGTGGCAGCAATTGAAAGAATACAGTTTGCTTCTTTTTGAAAGGGGAAAGCAACTGGCCAAGCAACAGGGATTGATATTAGCTGATACGAAGTATGAATTCGGAAAATTGGGAAATACACTCTATCTCATGGATGAGATCCATACACCCGATTCCTCCCGTTATTTTTATGCTGATGGTTTTGAAGAGCGCCAGCAAAAGGGTGAACGTCAAAAGCAATTAAGTAAAGAATTTGTTCGCGAATGGCTCATTGCAAATAATTTTATGGGTAAAGAGAATCAGGTTGTCCCAGAAATGTCCGACCAATGGGTGAATACCATTTCGAGCAGGTATATAGAACTATATGAAAAATTAATTGGCAAATCGTTTGAACCAAAGGAAATGAGCGACGAACAAACAACAGCCTTGATCAATGAAGCACTCCAAAAACTAAGCTAATTACCTAGTTTGTTTGTTTTCTTCTGCGGGATTTATTGAAAATATTTCTTCCTTTGTCAGTTCCTTTTCGAATTGTTTTTTGCTCTTCCTCGGAAAGGTGCATTACAGAAAGACATTCCTTACTACAGCATCCCTCTAGTTTCTGTTTACAGCTATCACATTGAATGAACAACAGGTGGCAGGCGCTGTTTACACAATTCACATGCGTGTCGCAAGGACTTCCACATATGTGGCAACTGGAAAGAATATCGTTTGTTATTCGTTCGCCCAATCGTTCATCGAAAACAAAATTCTTCCCAACAAAATGATTATCCAATCCCAATTCACGGGTCTGATTCACATAATGAATGATACCGCCTTCAAGATGAAAAACGTTCTTGAAACCTTTATGCAACATCCAAGCGCTTGCTTTTTCACAGCGAATTCCGCCAGTGCAGTACATAATGATATTTCTTTCTTTCTCTCCCTCAAACATTTCAACTGCCATGGGTAATTGTTCGCGAAATGTATCGCTTGGGATCTCAATTGCATTTTTGAAATGTCCTACTTCATACTCATAATGATTTCGCATGTCTATCACCAGTGTCTTTGGATCTTTGACCATTTCATTGAATGATGGAGCATCAACATACCTTCCTTTATTGTTCATAGTGAAATGAGGATCCCCTATCCCATCTGCAACTATTTTATCTCTAACTTTTATATCTAGAACATAAAAGGAATTTGTTCGTTCTTCTATGGCTTTATTCAATCGCAGATTGATCAACTCAGGATATCGATCCATGAATTGCTTTAGGTTATCTAATTGATCCTGTGGACAACTAACCTGAGCGTTGATGCCTTCCCTTGCAACATAAATTCTACCAAATACATCCCATTTTACCAACTGATTATACCACTCATCCCTGAACTCTTGAGGATCTGAAATTTCAAAATACTGATAAAAGGAAAGCGTGACTCGTGGCCGGGTGTCATTCATCGCCTTCTCTTTTAAAACCTTTCTGGTTACGCGGTTGTGCAACGGAGCCATAGTGCAAAGTTATCAAAAAGCGGCGGTCAATAATCGGTAAAGAGGGTCGAGAAACCTCGAATACCTATTTTTATTCCATTTTGCGGTTGTATGCTTTTGCCAAAGCCCCACACATAATCAAAACGAAATAATTTCAATACGTTATCAACGCCGATAAACACCTCTTGATAGTTCACATCTTTAAAAATTATTGCGTTGATCCCTGTAACCAGTCTCAAATTGAATTTTTGCACCAATGGAATTTTGTTGGTTAACAATCCATTGAGTCGGTATTCGATATTTGCCTGTACAAATAATTTTTCCTTATTGGATAAGGCATAAAAAGGCGCTACTTGAAAACTCTCTACATAGGGTGTTGATTTTCGAGTCAAGTTTCCAATGAAATGCTGGTAATCTGGAATTTCAACACGGGTAGTTCGAAGGAACCCACCCAGCTCAAGTCGGTATTTCATTTCACCCCCCAACTTAAAATTAGCATCTCCAGTTGCTGCAAATCGCCATTTATCATAGTCTACCACACTTCCCATAATTCCTGGTATGCCCTTGGTATATTGAAAACTAAATACAGGCCTATTACTGAATGACGATACGATCCGATCTGGCAATTGGATGTACTTAGTCCCTGGTCGGAAAACAACCCGAATTGTACTATAAAAAGCACGATGGCGTGGAAGAGGATTCGAAGTGATTTCTGTAGGATAGTTAGGCGTTATATTTTTAAAAACAACTTGAGAGCTACCCCAAGAATAGGATGTATCACGATTAACCAATGGCATTCGATCTTGGTAATTGAACGACCATTGTAGTTCAAGTCCGTTTCCAATCACTTTTGAGTATCTACCTTGAAAAAAGTCGGCCTGATACAGTTTCATGTAATTATTTCCTGTCCACAACGTTGAAAACGTATTCATAATTTGTGGAATAGGATTTGCATTATTAAACTGGTAGATTCTCTTTCCAAAAGAAAAACTCAGGTTATTCACATATTTTTTACCAAACCGATAATTCGTTCCCAAAAACGCATTGAAATGCCGATTGGTTATTCCATATCGAAAAACAGGTGTAAACGATAGTTCGTTTCTTCCTTCCAGATCTTTTCGATAGGTGCCTGAAAGCTGTAACGCGATTCCCTCAACAGTGTTGAAACTTACTGACTTGAGCAAGGGGTCATAGGAATAGGAACGTTTATTTTTTCGTGAAATAAACGTTTGACCATTAACGATAGCACCAAAAACTGTTATCTTATTTTGAATCTTGTCTAAGGAATCAAGGTAATCGGGATTTTCGCGAAGCCGTTCGAGCGAATCTTTTTTTCTAAAATCCATAATTTCTTCATTCAGTAAAGGAGTAGGTCGGACGCTATCCCATGAATCTGCAGATTGTTTATTGGAGGTAGAATCATACATAAGAAGCATATCACCAAAAAACCCTTTGGAAAAATTAGGCTGAATATTGTATTTGGAATAGATGGTAGTGAAATAGCCACTGGCATCAAAGCCAAGAAAATTGACATCCGGATAAATAGTTTGAGATGAAACCAGCCATACACCATTGGCCAACTCATTATGGTATTGTTCGATTTTTATCTGATCAGCAAATTCAAGAAGGGATTTTTTATTCAGGCTTAAGCTGAGCGAATGAATATTCCAACTGTCTTCCACAATTTGTATGTAACCAGAAAACAAAGGCTCATATTGCCGCCTTGGAGTAACCTCAATCTTATTGATTAGATGCCCGTTTTCTACGAAAGCACCAAGATAGCGGTAGGAGTAAAAATTGAGTGCCCCTTCGGAAATGGGTGATATAAATCCTCGAGGGTTAAACGTCTTGGGAAGATTCACAATATTTTCATAAAACGAGATGAGCAATGGAGTAGCCAATCCAAGTCCGTTTGTTTGTCCACTTACTCTCGTAGATCGAACGATTACTTTTGTTTGATTGGGGTACTTGAAATAAACATCTGATATTGATTCGGATAGGTAAATGATCTTTTTTTTGCTTGTATCTCCATCCTCAAAATTGATTACTTGTCCTAAAATGACATCCGGATAGTTATTCGTTCTTATCAATCCTTTAATATAAGCTTGACACTGAAATTGATTAGCTGATTGTGCATTAGTTTGTCGCTCACGGATTGCATTTCGAATAATTGCATATGCCGGATCTTCCGCATTGCCTTTTATTACAACACCCGTCAGCATGAGCTCGTTTGGCTTCATGGTCACAGCAATATGTTTCTCCGCTTTTTCCATAACAACTTCAATGGTGTCCGTTTGGTAACCGACATGCTGAAATACCAGTTTATAGGTTCCCGGTTGAAGTGAAATGGTAAAGTGTCCGTTTGAATTTGAGATATGTCGAATTTCTGTATTCAATACAGATATAGTACAGAAGCCTAAAGGATTCCCTTTTTCGTCACTCACTTTACCATGCAGAGTACGGGCCTTTACCGACATCAGCAATAAACAGCATGTAACAACAAGTAAAGAAACTCGAAGTGCAGATCTAATCATTGATGCACATCATTTCCGAATCATTAACACGAATAAACGACCAGTTAAAGCGGATATTCCAGCCAGTAAGGCCGGTATGCCTGCAGAAATACCTATAAGAGCCATAGGGTTTTCCTGCTTGGTTACCAGCAACGAAATTCGTTTTGCCAAAATATGATCATTACCTTGACTGACCATCCAGATCAACATACCAAAAACAACCAAGGTGCCTAAAAAGGTAGATAAAAAAGACCATCCCGTTTTTTGCGGTATGGCAACACCTACCGCTAGGCCTGCTAAAGCAGGCGACCACCAAGGTAAAAACAAACCCAACGCATAGCCTAGTAATGGGCAAACCAGTAATGACGAAATAAATTTCATTGCTCAATTATTGTTTTGAAGTGAATATCATTTTCCATTTATAGCTACCTGGCTTGATATCCGATGACTGCATTACAAGGAGCGGATAATACTCTCCTCTACCCCATGTGTCGATAAAATTATCATAATACTTGCTGCCCGGATTACCACTTTGTCCTCCAGGATAAACACCAACTGCTTTGGTAGTGCTATCCAATTCAATGATCATTTTCCAACTTGGACCATGGTCGTGTTGTGTAGCATTAACAATTCCATGTCCTCCTCCAATCTTAATGCCCGATTTGGCAAATGCCATTGCATTTGTTTTCAACAAATGATAAATGGTGGTGTTTTTATACACATGCCATGTGAGTCGCCCTTCTTTTTCTAAACTGGAAAGTGTTTTAGCGGCTTTTTTAAATGCAATGGTCACCTGAGAAGTTAAGTCTTCTAATTCAGCTGTACGGATATCATCTATGAACTTATAACTCGGATCTCTTTTTAAAGCATCAAGCAGCACAAATTTTTCTGGTTTAATGATGGGAGTCGCTTTTGAGTATAGCTCATCGTAAAATATCCCTGCATAAAGACTATCCCACCAGGTATTGAAACAAACCACACCCTTTGCATTCGCTTCATTTTGAAAATTCCAATCCTGTATAATATCCAGGTATTTTTTTTCATCTGAATCGATCATGGTTCGATCAAGATAGGTATCAAGTAAGGGCCATGCGGTTGAGGCAAAAACATTTTCATTATTATTCTGCAGGTCTTGCATGTCACGAATTGAAATAGCATTCAATTCAGATAAACGCCTATTGATTGGGTATGGACGATACACCTCATAGAGGCCGGGTATGAAATACGGATAAGTAGTATCCGCAGGACGTTGGTTTGCGCTGCTTAAAAATCCTTGTTCAGGATTTAGGCTATGTGGGTTTTCTTCAGCAGGAATGAACCCTTTCCACATGTATGAAGAATCACGACCAGGCATGACAAATAATCCTTGGTCTTTCCAGCGCAGAGGAAATGTGCCTTGCTGCCAAAGTGCTATATCACCGGATTTAGAGGCAAATATCATGTTCTGTCCCGGGGCATTGAAATAGCCAATTGCAGTTCTATAATCGTCGTAGTTCCGTGCACGATTAAGCAGAATCCACATTTTCATCAAATTGGAAGAATCATGTGCCACCCATCTCAACGCATAGGCTTTGTTATTGGTCAAATGATTTTGGTACCGATTGTCGAACATGGCTGGACCAAACACGGTATAGGCTACCGTGTCTAAATAATCCAAAGAATCTTTTATGCCAATCTTTTCAACTCGTATATTAGACGGAACCCATTCTCCATTGAAAAAGTATTCTTTACGGGCTTCGTCTTTGAATTCTATTTCGTAATAATCTTTAACATCTCTTCCCGAGTTGGTAAAACCAAAGGCGATGCTGTCATTAAAGCCAATGACTACTCCCGGCAAACCAGGAAATGAAACACCATAGGCGTTGAAAGCGGGTGTATTTATTTGAATTTCATACCAAATGGAAGGCAGGGTAAGTCCCAAGTGAGGGTCATTGGCTAAAATTGGTTTTCCACTTTGTGTTTTTGAACCCGCAACTACCCAATTGTTGCTGCCATTTGAAGGATCCGGTTTGAACTCTTCTTCAACTGGAATGACATCGCCACGTTGATAATAGCTGGAATCAACATCTGATGGAGCTGTTATAGCTTCAAGTGGTTTGGGGTATGCGGTTCCTTTAGGAATAATTGGATTCAAGGAATCTGGAATTTCTGGAAAAAGCAACCGAAAATCCTGCTCTCCCAATAAACGGTATGCATTGGTCAATTCAAAATCTCGATCGTACCCGGCAAGGGTGTTTGTCATTTGTTTGATGAACAAGGCACATTTTAGATTATTCCATTTTTCAGGACGGTAACCCAATAATTTATATTCAATGGGGAACTTTGAGGGTTGTAGTGTTTCAATGTATGCATTGACACCTGCAGTATACGCATCCAAGACAGTCTTTGTTGTAGAGTCTTTTTCCATTTCAGCTAATGCATTTTCAGCTGAAAACACCATTCCCATTCTGCGTTGATTGCGATCGAATGAAATCGCCTTGCTTCCCACTATTTCACTCAGTCGCCCTGCTGCAGCATGGGTTTGAAACTCCATTTGCCACAAACGAAATTTTGCATGCAAGTAGCCCTGAACAAAATAGGCGTCTTTTTCTTGCTCGGCGAAAATGTGTGGCACTAGCCTTTCGTCAAAGTAGACCGAAGTTTCTCCATTTAAATCTGAAAATGTGAGGTTGTCATCAAATGAGGCATTTGAATGTTCAGCGTTTTGCCAAACTCCTTCTTGCAGGCTTAAAAATGAACCTAAGTCGAGCGGCAAAAATTTGCGCGTCCCCAAGGCAACGAGTAAACATGCATTAATCGATAAGACGAGGAAAAACCATAGGAATCTCATATCATGAATTGATACTTAAAGGTAACAATTAATGATGTAAATCAATTTCCAGAGAAATACCGAAGCTCTTTTGAAAAATCAATAAAAGGAAACTCCTGAGAGAGCTGCTTCGTTATTTGGAAATATACACTTAAGAACCTTAGATGATCCTGTGTTTCGGGATGCAAGGGACGGTGACTCATTGCAGCTGTTAACCGATCGACCTGTTTCATGGCTTCTCTGGTTTTCTCATCTATAGCAGCAACTTTGAATTTTTCCCAAACATAATGTTTGGCTAAATCGTTTGGGTGGACAAGATCTTCTGCGTAGAAACGATAATCTCTCAGGTCGTCAACCACCAACTCATAGGCAGGAAAATAAACCACATCTTTGAGTGCGGTCAATTGATCAATGGAGAGAAATAGTACCGCTTTGCTGCGGTTATTTTCAATCAACCCATCCCGTTTATGCCGAACGGGACTAACAGTTAAAATAAATTTCAATCGGGGATTCAATTTCTTTAAAGCATGGTAACATTGTTCGAAGTCGTTCATCACTTCCTGAGGAGTCAGTAAACGTTTATTGAATAAATGTTGTGGGCATTTGTGGCAGTTGGCTACGATTCCATGCTCGCTTGTTTGATATACATAGCCAGTCCCCAGCGTAAGCATGAGCCACTCCGCTTTGATTAAATAATCGTGAGCATTTTCAATGGAAGAATTCATGGCTTGTAGCGCATGGGAACGCACTGGGTGACTAAATGAGGTGTGGTAGTCCCAATGCGACCAAAGTCCATTTAATTCAACCAACTCAGATTCCTCGATGTATGTCTTTGCCGCATATCGATTCAAGGCATTGAACATACTGATGGGGTTATAAATCGTTCCGTTGGGATTTGAAATCGTTGAAAATTTTGAGGAAGAAAGAAATGCGCTCATACTTTCTGTAAAACACGAGCCCATCAGAAAGATGGGATGAAGCCATTCTATTTTTTCTTCCAGTGGTTTTGGCTGTAGCGAAAGATTGAATTGCATTGTGAAGCAAAATTAACTGACAAGCCGTTGCCGTGTTGCCTCATACAATAATATACCCGTTGCTACACTGACATTAAAGGATTCAAATTCTCCAGGCATAGGAATAAAGCATTTTACGGTAGCAGCTTTTGAAATATAGGGCTGTACTCCTTTGTCTTCGCTGCCCATGACCAAACAAGTAGGTTGTTTTAAGTCGACTTCAAAGAGCGGCGTAGTTGCCCCCATCTCCGTTACTACAACAGCAATTCCATTCATACGGAGGGTGTCTATTGCCTTGAGCAGGCTGTTGACTCGTGTTATCATGATTTGCTGTAGAGCTCCTGCAGAGGACTTGAGTGCTTCTTCATTCAATGCCCCTACCCCTTTATCAGGCAAAATGATCAATTGAGATCCACAGCATTTTGCTGATCGTGCAATGGCTCCTATGTTGCGAACATCGGTTACGCCATCAAGCATTACAAAGAGCGGCGTTTCTCCCTGCTGGACAACCAAATCAATTGCATCCTGTAAATCAACATACTGAATGAATGAGTTTAGTGCAATCACTCCTTGGTGCGGGATGCGCGATAACGAGTTAAGTTTCTCAACGGGTACGTAATTGATAGGGATGTGCTGATTGTACGCAAGCTCACGAATTCGATCAATAACTTCCCCCGAGGCATTTTTCTGAAGGTATATGCGTTCAAGTTGAATGCCTTCTTGCAAGGCCTCTAATACGGGTTGACGCCCAACGATATTGGTCGACTTATTACCCATTTAACTCTTTTTCCATCTGAAGAATTTTAAAACGAAGCAAAGCAGCCACGGTCATGGAATCTGTTATTTTGCCTTTGAGCACCAACTCATACGCTTTTTGCCATCGCATACGTTCAACACGAAGATCTTCTGTATCCTCGGGGCAAGGCGTTCCAAAAGTCAGACCCGTGGCAAGATAAACAATTGCCTTTTCATCACTTACAGAATTGGACAAATGCATCTCTAGTAATTTTTCCCATCTACGGGCCTTTATTCCAGTTTCCTCTTTCAATTCCCTTTTCGCATCATTAAGCGGGTCATTGCCAATGGGACTTCCTCCTTCGGGTATTTCCAAGCTCGTGGCTTTCAACACAAAGCGGTGTTGACGAACCAAATACAAAAAGCCTGTTTTCTCATCATAAGGAATCACCCCCACGGCGAGATTTTTATAGTGAACTTTCCCATAAATACCGGCTTGACCAGAAGGATTCACCACATCATGATGAACAACGCTGATCCAGGGATTATCGTACACCTGCGTTGATTGACGTATTTTCCATTTTCCCATAACAGCTGGTGATTCATTTAATAAACAAACCCTCCAAGTGGAGGGTTGTATTTATTGAAATTCAATTAATTATTTCAATTTAAAAGCAGCTCGTACCCGATCCACGTAATCGAGTTTCTCCCAAGTAAAGAGCTCAACTTCTACAGTCTTTTTGCCACCGCCGGGGATATCAAATGATTTTTTAACCAACTCATTTTTTCTACCCATGTGACCATAGGCGGCTGTTTCCTGATAAATAGGATTGCGCAATTTCAGCCGAGTTTCAATAGCATAGGGGCGCATGTCAAACAGCTGTTCAATTTTTTTAGCAATCGCACCGTCGGTCATGTTTACTTTGGAAGTTCCGTACGTATCAACAAAAATACCCATTGGCTTTGCTACTCCAATTGCATATGAAACCTGAACAAGCATCTCCGATGCAACTCCAGCCGCAACCATATTTTTAGCAATATGACGCGCTGCGTATGCTGCACTACGATCAACTTTAGAAGGATCTTTTCCACTGAAGGCACCTCCACCATGTGCACCCTTACCACCGTAGGTATCTACGATGATTTTTCTTCCAGTCAGACCTGTATCACCGTGTGGGCCTCCAATTACAAATTTACCCGTTGGGTTGATGTGGTAGGTAATCTTGTCGTTGAACAAGCGTTGAACATCTTTTTTGCACTTTGCCTTGACACGGGGAACGACAATGTTGATAACATCGCGCTTGATAGCATCCAACATGAGTTTGTCGCTTTTGGAGAAATCGTCATGTTGTGTTGAAACCACAATGGTATCGATGCGGAGCGGTTGGTCGTTATCGTCGTATTCAATGGTTACCTGGCTCTTAGCATCTGGGCGGAGATAAGGCATTTTTGAATTCTTCTCCCTGCGAATGGCTGCAAGCTCAAGTAATAATTTGTGTGCGAGGTCCAGGGCCAATGGCATGAAATTCTCCGTTTCATTGGTTGCATAACCAAACATCATTCCCTGATCTCCTGCCCCCTGATCTTCTTTCTTTTTGCGTTCAACTCCGCGGTTGATATCCGCTGATTGTTCGTGAATAGCAGACAAAATTCCACAGGAATTTGCCTCAAACATATATTCGCTCTTGGTATAGCCAATTTTTGAAATTACATCGCGTGCAATCTTTTGAACATCCAGGGTTGCATTTGATTTCACTTCACCCGCAAGAACCACTTGGCCTGTTGTTACCAGTGTTTCACAAGCGACTTTTGACATTGGATCAAAAGCCAAGAAATTATCAATTAACGCGTCAGAAATTTGGTCGGCTACTTTATCGGGGTGTCCTTCAGATACACTTTCGGATGTAAATAGGTATGGCATGAAAAAATGATTTTTTGCAAATATAGCGCAATATCAGAGTTTTGAATAGACCAGTCGCAGTTTCATGGGTTGTCGGGAGTGATTCCCTCCACCCAATACAACTTGACCTCTTCCCAATCCATTGAGCGCAAAATTGATGAGCAGGTCGTCGTAACGAACATTGTATGGAACATGAAGCTTAAGCAATAGATTCGGATCTTTTCGTGTAATAATCCCCTGTACGTAGCGGGTTATATTGATATTATAGGAAGAGACAACATTATTGGAGGGGTCTGCAATAAGCTTTTTTTGTCCCCCAAAAACAAAAGGCTCATACTTCCCCCCTAGATAGGCATCCGTTAAAAAGGGGCGTATTGCATTGGATGGTGAATCCAATTTTTCTAAATAGAGAAAAAATGGAGTGGGAAAAATATCCGGTTTTCTACCAGGAGTGATGACCTCTTGAGTTTTGAGTTGGGCCAGATGAATCATCACGTTGCCTTTTTTTGCAGAGAATTCGGACAGAGAGGGTAAGCGCAGCAAGGCATAGGTTCCTGGGTCGGCTTGAAGATAGATCAGACTATCTCCACGAGGTCGAACACCCAAGTGCCGGGCAGCCTCACTCCCATTATAAGAACGAATAATATTATTTATAGCAGCACCGGTATTCAGGTTTTTATATTCAAAATCCCTGAACGTCGTGTCCCTTTTCCCGTTTTTATCGTAGCGATAATAAATCCTAAGGTGAGTTGAAGTGTCACTAATGTCAAAGCTCATCAATGCATTGGCAGATGATCCAGTTTGAGGCACCACAGCGAATCCTTTGAAAATGTTCCTGAAGGTGGTGTCGTTATAATAAGGACTGCGGGTGCTGGTGTCGAATGCAAGAAGGGATTTTGCAAACAGCGTGTTGAGTTTTATTCTCAACTGATTATTGGTATTCTGCCGAAACAAAAACAGTGAATCGTCTAGTTCTTTTGTTACAAAGGTTTTAGTTCCAATGAGGTCTCCATAGCGAACCGTCTTGCCTGTATTGTAAATTGTATCAATCCTAAGGGTTTCCGTGACGCGATGGACATTGATCGTTTGAATAGAATTGGTATCCCCAAAGGTATTCGTCCATTTCAAGCAAAGCACGGCAGAGTCTAAGTATAAGCTATCCGCAGTATTTTCAAAATAATAGGGATAGCTTGGCGGCTTTAACTCAAAAAACATTGAGGCAGAAGTTCGTCCAAATTGCGGATCTGAAGTTATTTGTCCCAATACCAAATCCCCGATGTTACCATTGTAGTCTTGGCCTAAACGAGGAAGCAGTGAATCTTCCGTAGGGAAAACCGATGCAATTATTTCAAGTGTGGTATCAAACGTGACGATATTGTCCACTGCGGGGAGCAAATCTGCACCAATATCCGTACCCTTGATTTTAGTGCAGGAGGCAGCAAAAAAATGGAGGAAGAGTATAAAACTGAAGGTCTTAAGCGACAACGTTCGGTATCTCACTGTCAACAAGTTGTATTGGTTTGCGCTACTTACTCGCAAGGTCGCCATACAATTGCAAATACTCTGTTAAATCAGATTCAGGATTATAGGCAATGACTTTTTTACCCTTGACTTTAGAGAAGGCTTCCGTTAGTTTTTTGTCCACTTTTGCATCTCCAAAAGATAACGCATCTGCATAAGTGGCTCCGCCCCTCAACATGGATAAATTATTTGCCTCTTTGTAAGGCTCAAGATCTTTTTCCTTTATAGCGGCGTGGATCATGCAGTTTTTTATAAAATCAGATCCCAGCTTTTCTTTGAACGTATTTTGACCGATGGTAAATAAAACCTTGCTGTTGCTAAAAACAGGCTCCTTTTTATAGGCGGTTTTTAACATCATTGGAATTAGGCCGGTCATCCATCCGCTGCAGTGAATGATATCCGGAGGCCAGCCAAACTTTTTTACGGTTTCCAGGGCACCTTTACAAAAGAAGATTGAACGAATCCCGTTATCATCAAACCATTTATCGTTCTCATCAGTAAAAACGAACTTACGTTTGAACATATCCTCATTATCCAAAAAATAGACCTGAAGACGAGCGTTGGGAAGAGAGGCGACTTTGATTTGTAGCGGATAATCGTCGTTGTCAATGGAAATATTAATTCCAGATAGGCGTACAACTTCATGAAGTCGATGCCTCCGTTCGTTGATGGTTCCAAAACGAGGCATAATACACCGCACTTCAAAACCGGTTTCATTTGATTTGATAGCCAGCTTGTTTACCGTTTCTGAAAACTCGGTGAGCTCCAGGTAAGGCGACATTTCATTTGCGATGAAAAGGATTCTTTTCTTGCTGACCATTTTATAGAGTTGTAATCCGGCTGCAAAGGTATTGAAAAAACTCCAAGTGACTGAATTGACTAACTTTAACGGTGAAATCGAACTCAAATGATCTCAAATCGACTGAAGAGCTTGGTGCAGTTATCGGTGTTCATTTGCCTGGGTATTTTCCTTCTTTGGGTAACCACCCGACAATTGTCGGATGAGGAAATTAAACGGGTTAAGGAGTTGTTTTTCAATGCCAATTGGGTCTGGGTATTTCCTTGCATTGGCGCACTCATCCTCAGCCATTACATCCGAGCGCTTCGTTGGAAAATGTTAATCGAACCCTTGGGTATTCAACCCAGAACTTTCAATGTTTTCTTATCGGTGCTGATTGGCTACTTCTTAAACCTGCTTCTACCCCGTCTCGGAGAAGTCATGAAATGCACGTTCTTGAATCGCTATGAAAAAGCTCCCATCGATAAATTAATTGGGACCATAGTTACAGAGCGAATCATCGATCTCGCCTCCTTGGTTTTAGTTATAGCAACCACTGTGCTCATGCAATTGAATATGGTGGGCGGTTATGCAACCGAACTCTGGAATAAAATAACCTCAAAAGGAAGCGATTCCGTCAATCTTCTTTTGGTCTTTTTCGTCTTTGTTGCTGGTGCACTGGGCTTTGTTCGACTGTTCGCGAAAAGTAATCACCCGATGGTACTGGGTATTAAAAAGGTTTTAAAAGGTATGAGGGAAGGAATAGTTTCAGTAAAAAAAGTAAATAAAAAGGGATTGTTTTGGGTCTACACCTTTTTTATTTGGTTTTTGTATTTAGCCAGTATACGTCTTGCTTTTTATAGTTTGGAGGCGGTTGAAGGGTTATCATGGGGACCTGCGCTAACCGTCCTAACGTTTGGAAGTTTTGCCATGATCGCCACCCAAGGTGGAATCGGGGCATACCAATTGGCAGTACAAAAAACCTTGGGACTCTATGGCATTTCTGAAGTAGCAGGACTTGCAATGGGCTGGTTGCTTTGGTCGGTTCAAACTATTTTCTTGCTCATAGCTGGACCAATTTCAATTTTATGGATGCTGATTGCCAATAAAAAAAGGAAATAAATTCTTAAAGTTTTTAGAAATCCGTTCCCCAAAATGGTACACCTTATCAAATCGCATAAATTGCGAATAATAATAAAGCCATGAAAGTAATTCTCACCCTTTTATCAGCGTGTTCCATCGTATGTTCATTTAAATCGGTAAATGCACAATCATCGCTTGACCCCTACAGAAAGGGATGGCATTTGGAAGATTTCAATTCAAACAATAGCTATGGAATTAGTCTGGAAAAGGCTTACACTGATCTTCTCAAAGACAAAAAGCCAAAAAAGAAGGTTGTAGTTGCGGTAATTGATTCAGGAATAGATACGGTACATGAGGACCTTAAGCCCATTCTATGGAAGAATAAAAAAGAAATTCCAGGCAATCGAATTGATGATGATAAAAACGGCTATCCCGATGATGTGCATGGTTGGAATTTCATTGGTGGAAAAGATGGAAGCAATGTTGGAAAGGACAGCTATGAAGCTGCTAGGGTTTTTTATAAATTCAAAAAAGAGTTTGGAGATGCAGCCATTGATGAAAAGCAACTATCTCCTGAAAAGAAAGAATCATATCGAATCTACCAGCGTGCTAAATTTCAATTAGAATCTCAAGCTAAGGAGGCTGCCATGTATGTTCTGGTGCTGAAAGATATTGTTGAGCGACTCCCTTCGGCTGATAGTATTTTACAAGTTGCGATGGGTAAAAAATCCTTCACGGGAGATGAACTTCAGAAATTCAGTCCCACTGAGCCCTCTGCCGTTAAAGCGCGCACCAATTTATTGGGCTTATTTCAACAAACCCGCCAAATGGAAAGCACCAATACAGCACTGGTATCCGAACTCATGCAATTTTATTCTGGCGAGAAATCCAAAGTTGAAGCAGTTGAAAAAGAACCCTTCCCCTACCGCGCTTCTATTGTAAAGGATAATTACAATGACCCATCGGATCGTTTTTACGGAAACAACGACATCATGGGCACCGATGCTTCCCATGGCACACACGTTTCTGGTATTATTGGTGCTGTTCGTAACAATTCAATTGGAATCAATGGCATTGCCGATCATGTTGAAATCATGACACTGCGAGCTGTTCCGGATGGAGACGAGCACGATAAAGACATTGCCAATGCTATTCGGTACGCAGTGGATAACGGTGCATGGGTAATCAATATGAGTTTTGGAAAAAGTTTTTCTCCTGAAAAGGCGTGGGTGGATGAAGCGGTGAGGTATGCAGAATCAAAAGGTGTACTCCTGATTCATGCCGCAGGTAACGATGCTAAAAACATCGATACGGAAGAACAATATCCTTCCATCAATGCAGGCAATGATACCAGCAAGGTATTTTCAAATTGGATCAATGTAGCGGCGAATGGAGCAGTAGATGATGAACTTGCAGCATCTTTTACGAATTATGGCCGCAGAGAGGTAAGTCTTTTCGCGCCTGGAGTAAGAATTTATTCTACTGTTCCAGGAGGAAATACCTACGCTGAAAAGGACGGAACAAGCATGGCTTCTCCTGTGGTAGCAGGCGTTGCTGCCTTAATCCTCTCGTATTACCCAGAACTGAGTGGACAGCAAGTAAAGCAAATCCTCGAAACTTCGGTTCAACGAATTCCGGGTAAGGCAGTAGACCGACCAGGCTCCGAAAGTGAAAAAGTTGAATTGAGTCAGCTTTGCAAAACGGCAGGCATCGTCAATGCATATGAAGCATTAAAGCTAGCGGCTGCTACAAAGGGGCAACGGAAGTAAGCAATCAATTTTTCATGACCAGCACTCCCTGCTGAATCATGTCGTTGATCACCATACACGTCTCACCAATGTAAATGTCTTTGGAAAGATTTGTAATCCATTGTTTACGACGCTCTAACTTGTCATTATCCACCGATAACTTTTTTTCATCGATGCCGAGCATTGCAACCTGTAGATTTTTTAAATCTTTTGCCGATGCATCAATCTTTTTGAAAGCTTCACGAATTTCTTTTTGTTCTTGACGATATTTTGCCAACTGCAAAGAATATACTTTATCATTTGATTTTTGAAGCATGGTATACGATTCGCGAATTGCTGAGAACGTTGGATGAGCACTTACCCTACTGATGCTTTTAGAACGCACGCGTTCCAAATCATACGATGGGTTGACCCTCAGGTAGTAGGCTTTCTGGATGGAGTCATACGGAAGTGCATCAGGATTATCTTTCTCCCGGTATTTCAGGGTTTCATATTGATCTGGCAAAACGATATGAGGAACCACACCATTCAATTGCGTTGAACCACCATTGATTCTGTAAAACTTACGAAGGGTAAGTTTCAATGTTCCAATATCGGCAGTTTCTTTTTTGAAAATACCACCTGTGGGTTCTAGTCCAAAATTCTGTTGCACAGTTCCTTTGCCATAGGTAGATGTACTGCCCAATACCACCCCTCTGCCATAATCCTGAATGGCTGCAGCAAAAATTTCCGATGCCGAAGCCGAAAACTCATTTACCAAAACAGTAAGGGGACCGTCGTACAACACCGAGCGATCTGGATCCCTCAGTACTTGCGGGTTACCTTCTCGCCCTTTAACTTGTACAATGGGACCATCGGGAATAAACAGTCCAACCATTTCAACAACATCTTGTAATGAACCGCCACCATTGTTTCGAAGGTCCATGATGATCCCCTCTACTTTTTCCTCTTTTAGTTTCATGATCTCCCGTGCAACATCCTGTGCACAGCGAGGACCATTAGGTCGTTGCCAATCGGCATAGAACTCTGGCAAGAAAATGTAGCCAATCTTTCGGCCGTTTTCTTGGATAATGGCGCTTCTGGCATAGGTTTCATCTAAAACCACCTCATCGCGTATCATCACTACCACTTTAACGGTTCCATCGGCTTTTTTAAGTGTTAGGCGTACCTCGGTTCCCTTTTTACCTCTGATTAATTTTACCGCCTCCTCTGTTTCAAAGCCTGTTAAGTCCACCGGCTCATCCGCCCCTTGTCCAACCTTAAGAACTTGGTCGCCTACATCAATTTGTTGAGATTTCCAGGCAGGCAATCCTGCAACCAGTGTTGCAATTCGAATAGCTCCGCCCTCATCGCTACGCAAGGAGGCGCCAATACCATAAAAACGACCACTCATCTGCTCATCAAACGAACGCTTTTCTATGGGAGGGAAAAAGGTAGTATGTGGATCCATCAATCCGGCAATCACATTGATAAAAAGGTCGAACCGCTCATCGGGATTTGCTTTGGTCAGTAACCGATCGAAATTTCGAGTCATGATTTTTGAAACCCTGTCACGGGCATCCTTTTCCAAATAGGCATCTGACTTATACGCGGTATCTCCTTTTTTAAGCTGATCGCGCTGATCCAATAAATCCGAATAACGTTCCAATGCCATAAACTTTAACCGCTTTCTCCAATTATCTTTTCGTGCAGCTTCATTTTTGGGATAATCCAATTTATCGGTATCAAAATTTACAGTTTCATCATTGCTGAATTGAAAGGGCGAAGCCAGAAGTTCTGGATACAATTTTGAAGCTTCAGCGGAACGCTTGACGTAGATTTTTTCAACTGCGTAAAAGAACTGCATTGGCGCGCCATGCATTTCATCATCAATCGTGTTTTCAAATTTTTTTAGTTCTTTAATATCAGACTGAAGAAACATGTTCTTTTCCGGATCTAACGCTTCCAGGTATTTATTGAAAATGCTTTTTGAAAAATCATCGTTTATTTTTTTGGGACTGTAATGCACCAATTCCAACATGTCCGTCACTTGTTGAAGAATGACCTGATACTTATCCGGCGGATTCCCAATTCCTGATGAATTGAAGGTGAAAAGAAAGCCCAACACGATTAGTAACACTACTACCGGCAATGATCTTTTACTCAGCATAAAACGAACAATTTTAGATGACATGCTCAAAAATAAACTTTTTGATCTCCAAAGAATTGTTAAGAAACGATGAAAGGGCTCTTGAGGAGCCCTTTTCTTTGGGAGGCTAATGGGTCTCGAACCCACGACCTTCTGAACCACAATCAGACGCTCTAACCTACTGAGCTATAGCCTCCGTAAACGGACGCCAAAATTAAAGATTATACAAGGCATTTCAAAATCGAATTTGACGTTGCCGGATACAGTAACTTTGCTGAAATTTTTCTATGCCAACCTTGCTTTTACTGATTCCGCTGATCTCCGCTTTCATCGGTTGGTTCACCAACTGGATTGCCATAAAAATGCTCTTTCATCCCAAAGAGCCCAAACTCATTCTATTCTTCACCATTCAAGGAATATTTCCGAAACGCCAACAGCAATTTGCAGAAAAGCTTGGAAAGCTGGTTAGTGCCGAACTGGTATCGTTTTCAGATATAGAAACCAAACTCACCCACCCGGATAATTTAAAAAAACTCATGCCATTGGTGGACAACAAGGTAGATGAGTTCTTACGAGTTAAATTGAGCGATGCTTTTCCTATCATTTCGATGTTTATTGGTGAAACCACCATACAACAACTCAAATCAGTGTTCATGAACGAACTGGAAGAAATTCTTCCAGAACTGATTCGTAAATACGTGAGGAACTTGGAATCTCAACTGGACCTGGAAAAAATAGTAATTGAAAAGGTAAGTCGATTCTCCAGTGATAAAATTGAATCTTTATTGAATCAGATCATGTCAACCGAATTTCGGTTCATCGAAATCATCGGTGGAGTCTTAGGGTTCATCATTGGCCTGATCCAAGTAGTAATTACGCTGATTTCTCAATGAACAATCCCTCCTAAAGCTTGTTAACCTTTCTTTATGAATGGTGGCCGAAGGCATTTCACCCAGTAAACATCCAATACTTCATAATCACATACTTATGCGTCTTTTTTTAACTTTTGTGCTATTGAATTTCTCTTTTATTGCCTTTGCTCAATTTCCAAGTGGAGGGCGTCCCTCAGGAGCAAATATGAACATGGGAAGGTTTTACGGGAAAATAGTCGATAGTAAGACCAATAAAGGAGTAGAAGCTGCTTCAATACAATTGCTTCAAAACAAACTAGATACAGTTACTAAGAAACGTAAAGATGTAGTTATTTCCGGTCAATTGACTAAAGGAAATGGAGATTTCAGCTTAGAAGGTCTTCCTGTTATGGGCCAGTTTAAACTGCGTGTTACCGCTATTGGATACTTGGTTTACGAACAACCCTTAAAGTTCGACGTCAAAATGAACGGAAATGATTTCTCCTCTATGCTCAACAACATTGATGTGGACTTAGGAAATCTGCGACTGGAAATGGATGCAAAACAACTTGAAGAAGTAAAAGTGGTTGCAAGCAAACCATTCATGCAGATGGGAGTAGACAGAAAGATTTTCAATGTGGAGAAAAACTTAGTGTCAACTGGACAAACAGCTACAGAATTGATGAAAAACATTCCAGGAATTGACGTTGACATTGATGGCAATGTTTCTCTTCGCAATTCCTCTCCCACCATCTTCATTGATGGACGCCCCACCAACCTGACGCTGGATCAGATACCATCCGATGCCATACAAACTGTAGAATTGATTACCAATCCCTCTGCAAAATATGATGCTTCAGGAGGCATGTCGGGTATCATCAACATCATTTTGAAGAAAAATAGAAAAGCAGGATACAACGGTAATTTAAGGGCGGGTATTGATTCTCGTCTGATGCCTAATTTAGGTGGCGACATTAACATCAAGCAAGACAAGGTGAACTTGTTTGCCAGCTCGATGTACAATCAACGTAAATCGATCGGGGAAGGCAATTCCGTTAGAGAAGAGTTCTTCACCACACCTACAGTACGATACGACCAAACCAACAAACCCAGGAGTACAGGTTTCTTCAATTTCAATCGTGCAGGACTGGATTACTTTGCAAACAACAGAAATACATTTACCCTTTCCGGAACCTACGTTCAAGGAAAATTTGATAACACTGACTTGCTCTCCATTCAAACCGACACGTTGTATTCCAGTGGCATTAAATCCATTCTGTCAGAACGTGCTACTGCATCCAGTTTTAACTTCAATAATGCAGGAGCAGCATTGGGATATAAACACTTGTTTAGTAAAAAAGGAATGGAATTGACAGCTGATTTCAATTACAACAACAGCATCAATAAAAGCGATGGTGGATTCAAAACACAGTATTTTGACTTGACCAAGCAACCTAAGGGATTGCTCATTGATCAAACTCAAAATGGCAAAGGAACCAATTCATTGTACACCATTCAAACTGACTTTACTAATCCTATTAATGATAAATCAAAATTGGAATTGGGACTGCGTGCTGCTATTCGTGATTTTCAAAGCAAAAACCTCAACTACATTTTCAATATTGCTTTAGGAGATTATATTCCGATCACTTCAATCAATGCCAATTATAAATTCAACGATAAAGTATTTGCAGGATATGCTACCTACAGCAGTGTACTGGGGAAAAAAGTCAATTA